>NZ_BAAGZI010000113.1:0-15644 GCF_054778695.1 Actinocorallia lasiicapitis | reverse complement strand
ACGCCCGCGCCGCGGAGGCCATCGACTCGGGCGCGGCCAACCAGCTCCTGGACCGGTGGATCACCGTCTCGCAGGCGCTCAGGCCGTCCTAACGGTGCTTCCCGCCGCGGCTCCCCTCAGCGGGGGCCGTAGCGGGGCGGGCGGCGCAGCAGCCAGTCGACGAAACGGCGGCGGGGCGGGCCCGCGTAGACCGAGCCGCTGGCCACCGAACCGGAGACCGTGACCCGCAGGTGCACCGGGACCGGATCGGCGCCCCACGGCGGCCGGACCCGGGTGGAGCCGCTGCTGATCTCGACCTCGTCCAGATCGACCTCCACCCCCGGCCGGGTGATGATCCGGAGACTGCCGCTGCGGACGTCGATGTCGAGGTCGAGCGTGTCGAAGGTCACCTCCGCCGAGGTCAGGTCCAGGACGACCGAACCGCTCGCCGCGGTGATCTCCAGCTCGCGCGGCACCTGCCACCGGCCGTCGCGGCGGACACTGCCCGCGCCCACCTGGATCCGCGCCAGCTCCTTGGGCGGGAGCCGCCCCGGCGTCGCCGGCAGATCGGTGAGCAGCGACTCCAGCTCGCCCCGGGTGCGGGCCTCCAGCGCGCGGCCCGTCCGGGAGTCCAGCTCCTCGAGCGTGAGCCGCCCGTCGCCCGCCGCGGCCGTCAGCGCCTCGACGACCCTGTCCCGTTCCTCGTGCGACGCCCGGACACCCGGCACGATCTCCTCCGCCATACCCGCACCCTAGACGCTCCCCCGCTCATGGCGAAGGGGGGACGGAGACCGTCCCCCCCTTTGGCAGTGGTGTGCGGTGGTGTCAGCTCTTGACGGTCGGGCCCTCGGACGGGGTGACGGCCGGAGCCTTCACCGCGGTGTTCGGCACCTTCGGCGCGGCCGGCTTCGGCAGAGCGCCGTCGAGCGAGCTGGTGACGACGGCCTTGGCCTGCGAGCCCTTCAGCCAGTCCTTCCAGTTGAGCTGCCAGTAGCCCCAGCCGTTCTCCGGCTCCAGCGCGCGGCTCGTCCCGGTGATGATGACGGGGTCGCCGCGGTGGGCGTTCTGGTTGTACCAGCGGGCGTTCGAGGTCGACATGTTGACGCAGCCGTGGCTGACGTTGGAGTAGCCCTGGGAGCCGGTCGACCACGGGGCGGCGTGCAGGTACTCGCCGGAGTCGGAGATCCGGACCGTCCAGTAGACGTTCTGGGAGTAGTAGCCGGCGCTGCCGGGACCGATCCCCGGAGAAGTCATGACGGTCATGTACTCCTTCTCCATGTTGAGGTGGTTCCCCGAGGTGGTGGTGTACTTGCGGCTGCCGCCCATGCCCATCGAGACCGGGATGGTGCGGACCTTCTTGCCGTTGCGGGTGACCGTCATCTGGTGGGTGCGCGCGCTGCCCTTGGTGACGATCGCGTCGCCGACCTTGAAGGACAGGTCGATGTTCTTCGTGCCGTAGGTGTCCTTGGAGAACGGGACGCCCGCGGTGTGCCCGACCAGCCGGACCGTGGTCTTGGCCGGCCAGTAGTTCTTGGTCCGGAACACGACGTTCTGGTCGTCGAACCAGTGCCAGGCGCCCTCGACCGGCTTGGTCGAGCGCACCTCCAGGGCACGCTCCACACCCGCCTTGTTGGTGACGGCCTTGTCGAAGTGGAGCTTGATCGGCATCCCGACGCCGACGGTCTCCTTGGCGTTGGGGAACAGCACGTTGGAGGCCGTCGTCCTGGTGGGACGGACCGTCTTGAAGGTGCTGGTGGAGGTCTCGAGCTGGCCGTCGGTGCCGAACGCCGCGGCCGTCACCGAGTAGGTGGCCGCCGGGTCCAGCGGCCAGCGCGACTGCCAGGTGGTGCCGTCCGCGGCCAGGACGCCCTCGACCCGCTGGCTCCCCGAGGTCACCGTGACGTTCTTCAACGTCCCCTGCGCGGCCTTGATCTTAATCGGGGTGTCGGGCTTCACCGCCTTGGTGGAGTCCGCCGGGCTGATGACGACGGCCGCGTCCGGCGGATCCATGGTCTCGCCCGAACACCCTGCCACCAGTAGCGGCGCTGCTGCGATCCCCGCCAGTGCCACCCGTCCTCCGGCGCGATTGAGCTGCACCGTCCACCTCCCGTGTCGTCCCGTGTCTGGGCCCCCGAAGACCACAGCGGAGCAAATGATCAAGCTCCTGGGACGTGGGATACCCCCGCTCGTCTCACCGGGAAACCTCAATCAGTGAGCATCCCGCGACTTAGCGCAATTATGACGAAGGCCGGTGCCTCCCCGTAGGGAGACACCGGCCTTCGCCGGAGCTTTTCCGCTTCCGTTACGCCACGAACTGGCCGCGGTAGTACTCGAAGACGAAACCGATCGTGGTCAGCAGCAGGCAGCAGACCGAGAGGATCACCAGCCACCAGCCGAACACCAGGCCGAGGCAGATGCCCGCCGCCGAAGCGGCGACGAACAGCGGCCACCACGAGTGCGGGCTGAAGAACCCGTACTCGCCCGCGGCGTCCGCGATCTCACCCTGCTTGTCGTCCTCCGGCAGCAGCTTGCCGGAGGCGGCCTCGAGCCGGTTGACGGTGAAGTGGATGTACCCGCCGATCATGAACGCGAGACCGATGGCCATGGCCATGGCGGTCGTGCCGGTCCAGTCACGGGAGAAGTACCAGTACGCGATGTCGGTGACGAGGAAGAACGCACCGCAGCCGTAGAACATCCATGCCTGTACGCGCATCGGACTAGGCCTCCAGCTTCTTGGTCTGGATGCTGCTCAGGCCGGGAGCGCGCAGGGCGAGGCCGTCGCCGTCCGGACCGTGGTGCAGGTCGAACGCGGGACGCTCGGAGCGGATCCGCGGGATGGAGTTGAAGTTGTGCCGCGGCGGCGGGCAGGAGGTCGCCCACTCCAGGGACATGCCGAAGCCCCACGGGTCGTCGACGCCGACCGGCTTGCCCTTCTTCCACGTGATGTAGATGTTGTAGAAGAACGGCAGCAGCGAGGCGCCCAGGATGAACGAGAAGATCGTGGAGAACTCGTTCAGGCCCGTGAACTCCTTGGCGTAGTCCGCGTACCGGCGGGGCATACCCTCCGCGCCCAGCCAGTGCTGGACGAGGAACGTGCCGTGGAAGCCGATGAACAGCAGCCAGAAGTGGAACTTGCCCCACGCCTCGTTCAGGCGCTTGCCGGTGAACTTCGGCCACCAGAAGTAGAAGCCGGCGAACATCGCGAACACGACGGTGCCGAAGACCACGTAGTGGAAGTGCGCCACGACGAAGTAGCTGTCGGAGAGCTGGAAGTCCATCGGCGGCGAAGCCAGGATGACACCGGTCAGACCACCGAACAGGAAGGTGACCAGGAAGCCGATCGACCAGAGCATCGGCGTCTCGAAGGACAACTGGCCCTTCCAGATCGTGCCGACCCAGTTGAAGAACTTCACACCCGTCGGCACCGCGATGAGGAACGTCATGAACGAGAAGAACGGCAGGAGCACCTGGCCCGTCACGAACATGTGGTGCGCCCACACCGTGATGGACAGACCCGCGATGGTGATGGTCGCGCCGACCAGGCCGATGTAGCCGAAGACGGGCTTGCGGGAGAACACCGGCAGGATCTCGGTCACGATGCCGAAGAACGGCAGCGCGAGGATGTACACCTCGGGATGGCCGAAGAACCAGAACAGGTGCTGCCAGAGCAGCGCGCCGCCGTGGCTCGCGTCGAACACGTGCGCGCCGAACTTGCGGTCGGCCTCGAGGGCGAGCAGCGCCGCGGCGAGGACCGGGAAGGCCAGCAGGACCAGGATCGAGGTCAGCAGGACGTTCCACACGAAGATCGGCATCCGGAACATCGTCATACCGGGCGCGCGCATGCACAGGATCGTGGTGATGAAGTTGACCGCGCCGAGGATCGTGCCCAGACCCGACAGCGTCAGGCCGATGACCCACATGTCGCCGCCGACGCCCGGCGAGTGCACCGAGTCCGACAGCGGGGCGTAGGCGAACCAGCCGAAGCTGGCGGCGCCGTCCGGCGTGAAGAACGCCGCGACGACGATCAGCGAGCCGAACAGGTAGAACCAGTAGGCCAGCATGTTCATGCGCGGGAACGCCACGTCGGGCGAGCCGATCTGCAGCGGCATGATGACGTTGGCGAAGCCCGCGAACAGCGGGGTCGCGAACATCAGCAGCATGATCGTGCCGTGCATGGTGAAGAGCTGGTTGAACTGCTCCCGGCTGACCATCTGCAGGCCGGGGTTGTACAGCTCGGCGCGCATGATGAGAGCCATCACGCCGCCGATGAGGAAGAAGCAGAACGAGGTGATCAGGTACAGGTACCCGATGACCTTGTGGTCGGTCGAGGTCATCCAGTTGACGACCAGCCGGCCCTTGCTGGTGCGGACCGGTGCGGCGTGGTGCTGAACCGGAGCGTCTTCAATGGCGGTCACTGCGCGCCTCCGACCTTGTTCGCGTTGATGAACCGGTCGAACTCGGCCTGCGAGACCACCTTCACCTGGAAGAGCATCCGGGCGTGCGACTCACCGCACAGCTCGGCGCAACGGCCCTCGTAGGTGCCCTCCTTGGTGGGCTTCACCTCGAACTGGTTCACATAACCGGGCATGACGTCCTTCTTGTAGAGGAACGCGGGAACCCAGAACGAGTGAATGACGTTGTTCGACTTGAGGTTGAAGTGCACGGTCTTACCGACCGGGAGCACCAGGACGGGCTTCTCGCCGGTACCGGTGCCGCCGGGCGCGTCAGGCTCCGTGGGAGTGCCCACGATGCTGATCGGCCGGCCGTTCGCCTTCTTGAAGTTCTCGCCCAGATAGTCGAACTGCCAGCTCCACTGGTAGGAGATCACGTCCACCGTGACGTCGGCCTTCTCGTTCACGCGCTTCTCGACGTACGACTCGTCGCGCGCGGTGTAGAAGAACAGGACGCCGATGATGATGAACGGAACGGCGGTGTACAGCATCTCGAGCGGCAGGTTGTAACGCACCTGGAGCGGGAGCTCGTCGCCCGAGCCCTTCCGCTTGCGGTGGAACACTACGGCCCAGAGGATCAGGCCCCAGACGACGGCGCCGACGAGGAGCGCGGCGATCCACGAGCCCTGCCACAGGGTGAGCATACGCTTCGCCTGCTCGGTGGCGGGCTCGGGGAACCCGATGCGCTTCCATTCCTCTGCGTCGCAGGCTGTGGCGGACATCGCCAACAGCGCCAGCGCGGATGCGCTGGTGAGCGCTCTGCGGCCACGCGATGGCGTACGCCGCTCAGTTGAGCGGGTCGGACTCACGGATTGCCTTCCCCACGGATGAAGCCCGGGGCTCCCCGGGCGGCTGCAATTCAATATTTCCCACGTGTGGAGCACACATTAGCGCGGGTGTCCCAGGAGTCTCCTTCGGGACCCCCGTTAGTGTCGTGTTGTGCCTTACTTCGACGCCGCCTCTACCGAACCCTTGCATCCAGCAGCCCGTGCGGCCCTGCTTTCGGCCTACGAGACGGGGTGGGCGGATCCGGCGCGTCTGTACGGATCAGGACGACGGGCCAGGATGCTACTAGATCAGGCGCGGGCGCGTTGTGCGGCGTTCGTCGGCGTCCGTCCTGATGAGGTGGTGTTCACCACCTCGGGCACACAGGCCGTCCAGCTCGGGGTGCTCGGCGCGCTCGGGGCGCGGCGCAGGATCGGCCGGCACCTGGTCGTCTCGGCGGTGGAGCACTCCTCGGTGCTGCACGCGGCCGAGCGGTTCGAGCAGGACGGCGGGAGCGTCACCGTCGTGGGGGTCGACCTGTACGGACGGGTGGATCCGGCCGCGTTCGCCGCCGCGCTCCGGCCGGACACCGCGCTGGCCTGCCTGCAGTCCGCCAACCATGAGGTGGGAACGGTCCAGCCCGTCGCCGAGGCGGCCGTCGCGTGCAAGGCGGCGGGGGTGCCGCTGCTGGTTGACGCCGCCCAGTCCGTCGGCCGGATTCCTTTGCCCGAGGGCTGGTCGATCTTGACCGCGTCAGCGCACAAGTGGGGCGGGCCGCCCGGTGTCGGGCTCTTGATCATCCGTAAGGGAACCCGGTGGAAAACACCGCTTCCCGAGGACGAGCGGGAGGGGCGCCGGATGCCCGGGTTCGAGAACGTCCCGGCGATCGCGGCCGCCGCGGCGGCGCTGGAGGCGTCCACGAGCGAGTGGGCCGCCGAAGGGCCCCGGCTTTCCGCGCTGATCGACCGGATGCGTTCGCGTATCCCCGCGACGGTGCCCGACGTCGAGATCGTCGGCGATCCGGTGCGCAGGCTCCCCCATCTGCTGACGTTCTCCTGCCTTTACGTCGAAGGGGAAGCGCTCATCACCGAGCTGGACCGGCTCGGTTTCGAGGTTTCCTCCGGCAGTTCCTGCACGGCCGATACGCTACGTCCGAGCCACGTTCTGGAGGCCATGGGTGTGATTACGCATGGGAACGTCCGGGTATCGCTGCCCCGTGGGACGGACACCGCGGACGTCGACCGGTTCCTGGCCGTCCTCCCCGACGCGGTCGACCGCCTGCGCCGCATCAGCAGAGAAGGGACCCCCCGATGAAGGGCTTCCGACGCCGCCAGGCGCCCACGCCGCCCCCGGCTCCCGCGGCCCCCGTCCCGTCCGGGCCGCCCGCCTACCTCGTCATCGACGCGCTCGGCCGCAAATGCCCGATCCCGATCATCATGCTGGCCGAGCGGATCCGCGAGGTCCCCACCGGCGAGATCATCGCGGTGCAGGCCGACGACGCCGCCGCCCGCACCGACATCCCGGCGTGGTGCCGGATGAAGTCGCAGACCTTCGTCCGTGAGGAGCCGCTGCCGCGCGGCTGGGCGTTCCACATCAAACGCGACTACTGACCGCTAGAACAGGTGGGCGGGGATCCGGCGGCGCAGGGCGCGGGCCCTGGCCGGTTTGAGTGAGCGGAGCTGCCACGGGTCGCGGCGCAGGTCGTAGTACTCGCGGTGGGTGACACGGCCCGAACCGCGCGGGTGCGGCGCGCCGGGCGCGAACACCACGTCGTAGTACTCGACGTACTGGTGGGTCCTGGTGACGATCGACACCCAGCTCGGCGGCAGGCCGGGGATTCCGCCCGGATGCCAGTGCTGGAGCAGCAGATGGGCGCGCGTCCACGGGCGCAGCAGCGAGCGGCCCGCCGAGCCCGGCAGCGGCGGCAGGCCCGCGGCGTCCAGGACGGTCGGCGCGATGTCGGCCCTCGCGGCCAGCCGGGAGTCGACGCCGCGCCGCACCCCGCCCGCGGGCCACGACAGGTGCAGCGGCACCCGGACGGACTGCTGGTAGGGCACGTGCTTGCCGATCCAGCCGTGCTCCGCCCAGCAGTAGCCGTTGTCCCCCACGAAGATCACGAGAGTGTTCTCGAGCTGACCGGTCCTGACCAGCGCCGCGTGCACCGCGGCGACCAGGTCGTCCACGGAGCGCAGGGAGCGGAGCTGGCGGCGGCGCTCGGCCCGTCCCTGCGCGAGGGTGGCGTGGCGGCGGCGCAGGTAAGGCGGCTTGTCCTTGCGGTTCTTCTCCCCGACGGCCGGATCGCCGTTCCAGCGGGGCACGGCCAGCCGGGCGTACCGGGGCTCGGGGGTGTTGGGGGCGTGCGGCGCGTACGGGGCGACGTACAGATACCAGGGCCGGTCGTCGGCCTGGGACACGAACGCCACCGCCCGTTCGCGCACGGCCGTCGTGCTGTAGCCGGGGCAGGGCCTGACGGTGCCGTTGTCGTTCCAGCGGCCGTCCCGGTAGGACGGCTTGCAGAACACCGCGTAGTCGTCGAAGTGCCGGACGGAGTCCCCCGGCGACCAGCCGTTCAGCATCTTCCCGAACAGTCCCGTCCGGTAGCCGGCGTCGTGCAGCCGCCGCTGGACGGTCGCGTCCTGGTCGAACCGGTGCTCGTACCCGTGGTTGTGCCGCACCCCGTGCTGGTGGGCGTGGCGCCCCGTCATGATGGTCGCCCGCGACGGAGCGCACACGGGCGTCAGGCACCGCGCCTCGGTGAAGGTCCGTCCGCCGCCGCCGAGCCACCGCTCCGTCCGCGGCAGCGCCCATCCCGTCCGCAACGGCTGGTCGTCGGTGACGATCAGCAGCACGTTCGGCCGCCGCCCCGCCTCCCCCCGCCGCCGCACTCCCCCGGGCACCCCGGCCCCGGCCCGCGACCACGGCGCACCCCCGGCGACCGCCGCCGCGATCGCCAGAAACCCCCGCCTGCCCACCCCGCCGTCCACCCGCTACCCCCGATGGTCACCCGCCGCCCGCCGGAAGATCACCTCGGCGGACGGCTGCCCGATGTCACCGACCGGCCAGGGTACCGGCAAGCACGCACCGGCCACCGGTCCTCACACGGCGTGAAGCTCAGGAGAGGTGGGGGGTGAGGTCGGCGGCGGCTTCTTCGCCGTAGGCCTCGAAGAGGCGGGTGAGGAAGGTGGGGCGGTGCAGGACGTAGTCCTGGCCGCCGGGGGTCTCCAGGGCGTGGGCGGCGATCAGGTTGCCGACCTGGGCGGCGCGCTCCAGGGTCAGGCCCAGGGAGACGGCCGAGAGGAAACCGGCGCGGAACGCGTCGCCGACACCGGTCGGCTCCACCTTGACGATCTCCGGGGCGGCGGGGATGTGCAGGCCCTCCTGGCCCTTGCGGTCGATCATCGCGCCCTTGGCGCCCAGCGTGGTGACGCGGATCCCGACGTGCTCCAGGATCTCCTGCTCCGACCAGCCGGTCTTCTGCTCGCAGAGCGCCTTCTCATACTCGTTGCAGAACAGGTAGGCGGCGCCGTCGAGGAGCTTGCGGACGTCGCTGCCCTCCATCCGGGCGAGCTGCTGGGACGGGTCCGCAGCGAACGGGATGCCGCGCTGCCGGGCCTCCTCGGTGTGCCGGACCATCGCCGCCGGGTCGTTCGGCGACACCAGCACCAGATCGAGCTCGCCCAGCGGGCCCAGCTCGATCTCGCGGGCCTCGGCCATCGCGCCCGCGTAGAACGACGCGATCTGGTTGTGGTCGGAGTCCGTGGTGCACAGGAAGCGGGCGGTGTGCCGCAGCTCCGAGATGTGCACGCCCGAGCAGTCGACTCCATGCCGCTCCAGCCAGGAACGGTAGTCGTCGAAGTCCTTGCCGACCGCGCCGACCAGGATCGGGCGCTGCCCGAACAGGCCGAGGCCAAAGGCGATGTTGGCGGCGCAACCGCCGCGGCGGATCTCCATCTCGTCAACGAGGAAGGAGAGCGACACCTGGTCGAGCTGGTCGGCGATCAGCTGGTCGGCGAACCTGCCCGGGAAGGTCATCAGGTTGTCGGTCGCGATGGAGCCAGTAACGGCGATGCGCACGGCGGGTGTTCTCCTCGGGTGGTGGAACGGGATGCGCCAGAACGAGAAAGGCCAGCACAGATTACTCTGCACTGGCCTTCATCGCGTGTACAGGCCCGGAAACGCCGAGCCCTGGGACCTAGCTGAAGCTGTCGCCGCAGGCGCAGGAGCCGGTCGCGTTCGGGTTGTCGATCGTGAAGCCCTGCTTCTCGATGGTGTCGACGAAGTCGACCGTCGCGCCGCCGAGGTAGGGGGCGGACATACGGTCCGTGACGACCGTCACACCGCCGAAGTCGAAGGTGACGTCCCCGTCGAGCTGACGCTCGTCGAAGAAGAGCTGGTAGATCAGGCCGGAGCAGCCACCGGGCTGCACGGCGACGCGCAGCGCCAGGTCATCGCGGCCTTCCTGCTCGAGGAGGGCTTTGACCTTGTCCGCCGCGGCGTCGGTCAGGTTGATGCCCTGCTGGGTGCTGGTCTCCGTCATCGTTAAATCCACTCCCGGATCGGGGCTGAGAAGTCTGCTAGCGAGAACTTTGCTAACTGGGACAACGTACCCGGCGTGCTGATTCTTCCCCGCGAGCACGAGGTTTTCTCATGGTGCCACATCCCGCCCCCACCCCGGGGTGCCGAGGAGTCACGGGGATGTGCTTCACTGGGAATCGTCAAAGCGACGATAAGTCCCCGTCGCAGGGATAAGGAGCCCGCCGTGACGACTCAGATCGATCTTCCGCTGCTGTTCCTGGGCAAGGGCACCGACCCCGCCAGCGAGCGAGGCGTCGACTGCCCCGGCGATCTGCCGCCCGCCTCCGACCCCGACCTGGTGGCACGTGCCAAGGCCGCCAAGGAGGCGCTCGGCGACCAGGTCTTCGTGCTGGGCCACCACTACCAGCGCGACGAGGTGATCCAGTTCGCCGATGTGACGGGCGACTCGTTCAAACTCGCCCGCGACGCCGCGGCCCGCCCCGACGCGCCCTACATCGTCTTCTGCGGCGTCCACTTCATGGCCGAGTCCGCCGACATCCTCACCGGACCCGACCAGAAGGTGATCCTGCCCGACCTCGCGGCCGGCTGCTCGATGGCCGACATGGCCACCTTCAACCAGGTCGAGGAGTGCTGGGACACCCTGGCCGACCTGGGGATCGCCGACCGGATCGTCCCGGTCACCTACATGAACTCCTCGGCCGACATCAAGGCGTTCGTCGGCCGCCGCGGCGGCGTGGTCTGCACCTCCTCCAACGCCAAGCGGGCGCTGGACTGGGCGTTCGAGCAGGGCGAGCAGGTCCTGTTCCTGCCCGACCAGCACCTCGGCCGCAACACGGCCGTCCTGGAGATGGGCTACTCGCTGGACGACTGCGTGGTCTACAACCCGCACCGGCCGAACGGCGGCCTGACCGACGACCAGCTCAAGAACGCCAAGATGATCCTGTGGAAGGGCCACTGCTCCGTGCACGGCCGCTTCACCAAGGAGTCCGTCGACGAGGTCCGCGCGCGGGTCCCCGGCGTCAACGTGCTCGTCCACCCCGAGTGCCGGCACGACGTCGTCACCGCGGCCGACCACGTGGGCTCCACCGAGTACATCATCAAGAAGCTCGACGCCGCCGAGCCCGGCAGTTCCTGGGCCATCGGCACCGAGCTCAACCTGGTGAAGCGCCTCGCCGACGCCCACCCGGACAAGAACGTGATGTTCCTCGACAAAGCGGTCTGCTACTGCTCGACCATGAACCGGATCGACCTGCCCCACCTCGTGTGGACGCTCGAATCCCTGGTCAAGGGCGAAGTACCGAACCAGATCGTCGTGGACACCGACACCGCTCACTACGCCCGGGTGGCGCTCGACCAGATGCTGGCGCTCCCCTAGGCCGGGCCGGCGAGGGCGTAGACCAGCGAGACCGTGACGCGGGCCTCGCTCTCGCCCGGCTCGATCGCGGCGCCGTCGGCCATCACGGCCTTCGGCGTCAGCGACTGGACGGGCACCGGGTCGAAACCGCCGGCCGTGACCGACAGCAGTCGGCCCAGTTTCCGGCCGCCGAGCTTCGCGAGCTGCTTGGCCTTGGCGTGCGCGGCCTTGAACGCCAGCGCGCGGGCGGCCTCGGTCTCCTTCGACCAGTCGGCCTTGTCGAAGGAGATCCCGTCCACCCGGACCGCGTCGCCGGTGGAGGCGACCGCCTTGATGACCTTCGACGCCTTCGCCAGATTCCTGACCACGGCACGGATGCCCTCGCTCGCCCGGTAGCCGGCGATCTTCGGGTAGTGGTCGGGGACGTACTCCGGCTGCACCGACAGCGCGGCCGTCCTGATGTCCTTGCGGGCCACGCCCTGCGCCACCAGCACCTTGATGACCTTGTTCGCGGCGGCGCCCGCGGCGTCGTACGCCTCGCCCACGGACTTGCGGCGCACGTCCACCCCGGCGTTCAGGTACATGACGTCCGGCACGACCGCGACGCTGCCCTGGCCGTCCACACTGACCGTGTCCGGGACGGCCTTGGCCTTGGCGGCCTGGGCGGCGTAGGCCGGGACGGGGATGAGCAGGCCCAGCGACACCGCGGCGGCGACGCCGAGAATCTTTCCACGCATGAAGAAATCCCCCTCGGAGTAATGATCTTCCGAGAGGGATCTCAGCAGCGCCGTCCATGCCGAGCCGGGACCTGCGGGCAAAGGTCTCGTAGGGAACCCGTCGGGAATCAGGCCGACTAGTCGGGAATCAGGCCTTCGTCGCCGAGCATCGCGCTGACCTCGTCCATCGCGGAGTCGGCCGGCGGCAGCACCAGATCGGACGATTCCAGGCTGTCGGCGGGCAGCGGCTCCCCGATCTCGCGGACCGCGCCCAGCAGGGCGGCGAAAGCGGCCCGGAAGGCGGCCTCGTCGGCCTCGCCGATCGCGGCCTCCAGCGAGTCGTCGAGCCGGTTCAGCTCGGCCAGGGCGGCGTCGTCGATCCGCACCTGGCCCTCCCCCATGATCCGGACGATCATCGTCACCCTCCCTGCGGCCACTGCTGCTGGCCGGGCTGCGGCTGCTCCTTAGGGGCCGCGCCCGGCGCGCCCTGGTCGAGCTGCTTGGGCGCGGGGCCCTGGCCCAGCTCGGCCTTGAGCCGCTCCAGTTCCAGTTCGACGCCGGTGGTGGCGCCCATCCGGTTGAGTTCGGCCTGGATGTCGTCGCGCGGACCGGAGAAGTCCTCGAGCGCACCCGACTCCAGCAGCTCGTCGATCGCGCCGGCGCGCGCCTGGAGCTGGGCCGTCTTGTCCTCGGCCCGCTGGATCGCCAGGCCCACATCGCCCATCTCCTCGGAGATGCCGGTGAACGCCTCGTTGATCCTGGTCTGCGCCTCGGCGGCCGTGTAGGTGGCCTTGATGGTCTCCTTGCGGGTGCGGAAGGCGTCCACCTTCGCCTGGAGCCGCTGGGCGGCCAGGGTCAGCTTCTCCTCCTCGCCCTGGAGCTGGGCGTACTGGACGCGCAGATCGGCGAGCTGGGTGTCCAGGCCCGCGCGGCGCTCCAGCGCGGCCCGCGCCAGGTCCTCACGGCCGACCTGGAGCGCCTGCTTGCCCTGGCCCGTCAGCTTGTTGTGGTCCGCCTCGATCCGCTGGATCTGGAGTTCCAGGCGCTTGCGCGACGTGGCCACGTCCGCGACCCCGCGACGCACCTTCTGGAGCATCTCCAGCTGGCGCTGGTAGGAGTAGTCCAGCGTCTCCCGCGGGTCCTCGAGACGGTCCAGCGCGTTGTTCGCCTTGGACTTGAAGATCATCGACATTCGCTTCATGACGCTCATCGCGCTGCGGACGTCCCTTCGTGATGGTGCTCGCCCGAGCCCCCGTCAATACGGGCACCCCGGACGACCAAACGCTGCTTCTTCACCCTACGCTCTTGACGCGCGGCGGAGCCATGAGGTTCCTGCCGGTTCGCGTTTCGAATATCCTTCGTCTGTGTTTGGACGCCGTAGCGATGAGAATCCCGCCGAGACCGCTGAAGAAGTGGCGGTGAAGGAGAGCGGGAAGGGCCGAGCCACGCCCAAGCGCAGCGAGGCTGAGAAGCTGCGGCGCAACCAGCTCGTCACCGCTCCCCGTGACCGCAAAGAGGCCTACAAGCGGGTGCGCGAACGCCAGGCCCAGCAGCGCGCCAAAGCGCGTGAGGGCATGGCCAAGGGCGATGTGAAGTATTTGCCCAAGCGCGACCAGGGCCCGGTGCGGAAAATGGCCCGCGATTACGTGGACTCGCGCCGCACGTTCGGCCAGTACCTCATGTTCATCATGCTGTTCGTGGTGCTGCTGACCTTCGTGCCGAACGCCGCCACGCAGCTCGCGTTCGTGTTCGTGCCGCCGATCCTGCTGGCCGTGGTGCTGACAGAGAGCCTGCTGATCTCGCAGAAGGTGAAGAAGCTCGCCGCCGAGCGCTTCCCCGACGAGGACCGCAAGGGCGTCGGCTTCTACGCCGCCGCACGCTCCCTCCAGCTCCGCCGCCTGCGCCTGCCCGCCCCCGCCCTGAACATGGGCGACAAGGACAAGGTCTGAAGTTCTCCCCGGCCCCGGGGCGCCGCGGGCGGGTCCTTAGGATCGGAACATGGAGTTCCGATACCTGGGCCGCAGCGGCCTGAAGATCTCAGAAATCGCTTACGGCAACTGGATCACGCACGGCTCCCAGGTCGAGGAGGACGCGGCGCGCGCCTGCGTGCACGCCGCCCTCGACGAGGGGATCACCACCTTCGACACCGCGGACGTCTACGCGGGCACCCGCGCCGAGGAAGTCCTCGGCCGGGCCCTGCACGGGCAGCGCCGCGAAGGGCTGGAGATCTTCACCAAGGTCTACTGGCCGACGGGCGCGGGCCCCAACGACCGCGGGCTGTCCCGCAAGCACATCCTGGAGTCGATCGACGGCTCGCTGAAGCGGCTCGGCACCGACTACGTCGACCTGTACCAGGCGCACCGGTTCGACCACGAGACCCCGCTGGAAGAGACCATGCGGGCGTTCGAGGACGTCGTCCGGCAGGGCAAGGCCCTGTACATCGGGGTCTCGGAGTGGCGGGCCGAGGAGATCGCGGCCGCCCTGGAGATCGCGGAGGCGCGCGGCTTCGACCGGATCATCTCCAACCAGCCGCAGTACTCGGCGCTCTACCGGGTGATCGAGGAGGAGGTCGTCCCCCTCTGCGAGAAGGAGGGGATCGGCCAGATCGTCTGGTCGCCGATCGCGCAGGGCGTGCTGACCGGCAAGTACCAGCCGGGGCAGCCGCCGCCCGCCGGATCACGGGCCACCGACGAGAAGTCCGGCGCCGGGTTCGTCCAGTTCTGGTTGAAGGACGACGTGCTGACGCGGGTGCAGCGGCTCAAGCCGCTCGCCGAGTCCGCCGGGCTGACCATGGCGCAGCTCGCCGTCGCCTGGGTGCTGCAGAACCCGAACGTGTCGGCGGCGATCGTCGGCGCGTCCCGGCCCGAGCAGGTCAAGGACAACGTGAAGGCCTCGGGTGTGCGGCTGGAGGCCGATCTGCTCGCGCAGGTCGACGAGATCCTCGAACCGGTGGTGCTCCGCGACCCGGCCCTGACCGTGTCACCGAAGTCCCGCCCCTAGGAACACCGACCTTGGGAACGGACCGCCCCTAGTCGAGTTTCAGGGCCAGGGGGCCGTAGACGACGCGTTCGTCGTCCAGGAGGAACACCTGGGCGACGCCCGCGTCGGCGAGCTGCCGCCAGTGCTCGCCGATCCAGCTCTCCGCGTCGGCCTGGGTGGTCTGATAATCCGGCTGGTCGTACGGGGCCGGCAGGGTCGCCGCCGGAACCGCGGTGCCGTCGGCCTTCTCGTACCGCCACGTCCACGCCATATCCGTCTGTGCTCCTCTCGCCGCGAGCGGTCCGTCCGCCCGCCCGATCATGACATCCGAAGAGTGCCGTTCACCATGCATATCGTGATCGAAGGGGATGCGTCACCGCGCGGCTGGCCCGCGCCCGGCTGCCGCTGCGCCTCCTGCGGGTCGCTGCCGCTCCCCCACCGGCCCACGGAGGTGCTGCTCGACGGGGTCACGGTGGGCGCGCGGACCGGCCGGGAGGTGCCGGGAGGGCTGGACCTCGCCGTCGGCGGGGGGAGAGTGCTTTATGGCCTTCCGGGGGCGTCGCCCGAACCCCTCCCGGGGGTCGTTTACGACGCGGTGATCCTGGACGTGCTGGCGGATCCGTCGTATCTGGGGGTGCTGCGGCGGCTGGGCGCCGTCGGGCCCGGCACCGAGGTGCGGGCGGTGCATCTCGACGACCGGGTCCGCTCGGAGGCCGAACTGGCCCGCCGGATGGGGTTCTGGGGGCGGCCGCGGCCCCGGCCGCACCGGACCCTGCTGCTGGGCGGCGGACGGTCGGGGAAGTCGGCGGAGGCCGAGCTGCGGCTGCTCGCCGAGCCCGAGGTGACCTATCTGGCGACCGGGCC
>NZ_BAAGZI010000112.1:0-15763 GCF_054778695.1 Actinocorallia lasiicapitis | reverse complement strand
CGCGCCCCGAGCTGCGCGGCAGCGGCGAGCGCGGAGGCCGCCGTGGCCCCCCCGCCGAGCACGACGACCCGCTCAAGCCCACCGACCCCGGCCTCACCGAGCGCCGTCACGATCCCGTACACATCAGTGTTGTCGGCGACCCACCGCCCACCCCTGGGCACCAGCGTGTTCGCCCCGCCCACCTTGACGGCCAGCTCACTACTCTCATCCGCGAGGGCCAGCGCCGTCCGCTTCAACGGCATCGTCAACGAAAGCCCCGCCCATGGCTCCCGCAGAAATCCGGCCAGCCCGTCCTCGACGCACTCATGCGCCTCATAGCTCCACCCGTCCAGCCCGAGCGCCGCATACGCGGCCCGATGCAGAACGGGTGAGAGCGAGTGCTCGATCGGCGACCCGAGGACTGCGGCGCGCATCACTGGCCCGGGTTCTTTTTGGCCCATTCGTCGAACTTCTTCACGTTCTTCGCGTGTTCGGCGTCGGTCTCGGCGAATTCGGTGATCCGGTTGGTCGGATCGGTCGTCACGAAGTACAGCCATTTGCCCGGCGTCGGCGACAGCACGGACTTGATCGACTCAAGCCCCGGACTGCTGATCGCGCCTATCGGAAGGCCCTGGTGAAGATAGGTGTTGTACGGCGACGGGGTTCTCGTCTGCTCAATCGACACGTGATAAGTGCGTTTCTTGAGAATGTAGAGGATCGTGGTGTCGAAACGCAGCGGCATGTCGATCTTGAAGCGGTTGAAGATCACCCGGGCGATCTTGCGGCGGTCGGAGGGCTTGCCCGCTTCCGCCTCGATCAAGCTGGCCATGGTGATGATCTGGTAGGGCGTGAGGTTGACCTTCTTGCCCGCGGCGGCCAGGTTCAGCGGCTCTGTCTCCTGCTTGAAACGGTCGACCATCGGCTTGAGGAGCTGCGCGGCGGTCGCCTTCGGCGGCAGGTTGTACTGACCCGGGAAGAGATATCCCTCCAGATCGCCCTTGGCATAGGCCGGGAGACCAAGGGACTTCGGGTTCTTCCTGACCTTCTCGAACTCCTTGAACGGGATCTTCGTCTGCTTGGAAAGGAGCTGGAAGACCTCGTAGGCGCGACGGCCCTCGGGGATGTTGATCACTCCGGCGCGCGACTTGGGGTCGAGCATCAACGTCAGAGCCGCCAGGCCCGACATCTGCTTGCGCATGTTGTAGAAGCCCGGCTGGATGCTCTGGGACTTGGGGTTTTCCTTGGCGGCCTCGGTGAAGGCCTTCGCGGTCTTCACGACGTCGCTCTTCTGGAGGGTCGCGGCGATGGCGGAGGTGTAGTCGCCGTCCTTGACCTCGATGGTGACGGCGCCGGTGCCTTCGCCGGTGTAGTCGCCGGGCTGCATGTAGTTCTTCAGCTTGGTGTAGCCGAAGTAGCCGCCGCCGCCGATGACCACGGTCAGGAAGAGGAGGGCGGCGACCGCGGCCGCGCCGCCGCCGCGCCTCTTGCGCTTCTGCTTCTTGCGCTGTTCAGAGCGCTCGGACCGGCTGTCCTGCCGGGTCTCGTCGCCCCAGAAGTCGGTGTTGTTCACTCTCTCCCCTTGACCGGAGCGCCCGGCGGATTACCGGTGAGCCGCTCCGCGTCGAGTGCTGCCTGAAGCAGGACGGTCGCCGCGGCCTGGTCGATGACGCCACGCTGGTTCTTGGCTTTGGTGCCGCCGGACCGCAGCCCGGAGGCCGCGGTCACGGTCGTGAGACGTTCGTCATAAAGACGTACCGTATCGAAGGGGAGTTTACGCGCCAATCGGACGGCGAAGTTTCGGGCCGACGCCGCCGCGGGACCCTCGCGGCCGGACAGGTTCGTGGGCAGCCCCACGATCACTTCGACGGCCTCGTACTCGGCGACCAGTTCGAGGATCCTCGCGACGTCGCCCCGGCCCGCCTTGACGGTCTCCAGGGGCGTCGCGAGGATCCCGGCGGGATCGCTGCGGGCCACGCCGATCCGGACACTGCCCACATCGACGGCCAGCCTTACGCCGTTTCTCACACGTGCCTTTCCGAGCTCACGCCGTGGCGACGGCGTGCTCGACGACGTTCAGCGCCTCGACGATCTTCTCGGCGTCGGCGCCGCCGCCCTGTGCAAGATCGTCCTTCCCGCCGCCGCCGCCGCCCAAAACCTTCGCGGCGACGCCCACGAGCCGCCCGGCCTTCTGGCCGCGCGCCCTGGAGTCCTCGTTGGTCGCGACGACCACGACGGGCTTGTCCTTCGGCACCCCGACGATCATGACGACGGCGGGGCGGCCCTGGAGCCGGTCCCTGACGTCGATCGCGAGCTTCCGCAGGTCGTCGGCGCCCGCCCCGTCCGGCGCCCGGTGGGCGACGTAGGCGATCCCGTTGACGTCCTTGGCGTGCTTGGCCAGGTCGCCGGAGGCGGCGAGGATCTGCTCGGCGCGCAGCCGCTCCAGGTCCTTCTCGGCCTCGCGGAGCTTGGTGACGATCGAGTTGATCCGCTCGGGCAGCTCTTCGCGGCGCGCCTTGACCTGGTCGGCGAGCTGGTTGACCAGCACGCTCTCCTTGGCCAGGAAGCGGAACGCGTCGATGCCGACCAGGGCCTCGACCCGTCGGACGCCCGCGCCGATCGACGCCTCGCCGAGGATCTTGACCAGGCCGAGCTGGCCGGAGGAGCCGACGTGGGTGCCACCGCACAGTTCGCGCGAGTAGTCCCCGACCTCGATCACCCGGACCTCGTCGCCGTACTTCTCGCCGAACAGCGCCATCGCGCCCATGGCGATGGCCTCGGACTGGGAGGTGACGAGCGCGCGCACCTCGAGGTCGTCGATGAGGACGGCGTTGATCTCGTCCTCGACGTCCCGGAGCACGGAGGCGGGCACGGCGCCCGAGGCGGTGAAGTCGAACCGGAACCGTCCCGGCGAGTTCTCCGAACCGGCCTGCGCCGCGGACTCGCCCAGCGCGTTCCGGAAGCCCTTGTGGACCATGTGGGTCGCGGTGTGCGAGCGGGAGATGGCCTTGCGGCGGCTGGTGTCGATCTCGGCGAGGACGGTGTCCCCGGCCCGCGCGACGCCCGACCTGACCTTGCCCTTGTGCACGATCAGGCCCTTGAGCGGCGCCTGGACGTCGAAGATCTCGACCTCGGCGCCGCCGGAGAACCGGAGCACGCCGTGGTCGGCGAGCTGGCCGCCGCCCTCGGCGTAGAACGGGGTGCGGTCGAGGACGACCTCGACGTCGCTGCCCTGCACGGCCTCGACGACGTTCGCGCCGTTGATCATCAGCCCGACCGCCCGGCCCTCGCCGGTGAACTGGTCGTAGCCGAGGAAGTCGACCGAGCCGCCGGCCTGCTCCAGCAGGTCGCCCAGGACGGAGACGTCGGCGTTGCCGGTCTTCTTCTCGCGAGCGTCGGCCTTGGCGCGTTCGCGCTGCTCGGTCATGAGGCGGCGGAAGCCCTCCTCGTCGACCTTGAGGCCCTGCTCGGCGGCCATTTCGAGGGTGAGCTCGATGGGGAAGCCGTAGGTGTCGTGCAGCTTGAAGGCGTCCGCGCCGCCGACGGTGTCGCGGCCGGACTCCTTGGACTGGTGCGCCGCGACGTCGAAGATCGTCTCACCGGTGCGCAGGGTCCGCAGGAAGGACTCCTCCTCCGCGTCAATCACGGTGTGGATGTTCGCGGCGGTGCGGATCAGCTCGGGGTACTGCTCGCCCATGGCGGAGATCGCGGTCGAGGTCAGCTCGTGCATCGCCCCGCCGTCCTGCAGGCCGAGCAGCCGGACCTTGCGGATCGCGCGGCGCAGGATGCGCCGGAGCACGTACCCGCGGCCCTCGTTGGAGGGGATGATCCCGTCGGAGACCATCATCATGCCGGAGCGGACGTGGTCGGCGATGACGCGCAGCGACACGTCGTCGGTGTGGTCCTTGCCGTACTGCGACTTGGTGAGGGTCGCGGCGTGGTCGAGGATCCGCCACATGGTGTCGGTCTCGTAGATGTTGTCGACGCCCTGCAGGATCGCCGCCATGCGCTCCAGGCCCATGCCGGTGTCGATGTTCTTGGCCGGCAGCTCGCCCGCCACATCGAAGTCGATCTTGGAGCGGACCGTGGAGAGCTGGTACTGCATGAACACGAGGTTCCAGACCTCGAGGTAGCGGTCCTCGTCGGCCTCGGGGCCGCCCTCGCGCCCGTACTCGGGGCCGCGGTCGTAGTAGATCTCCGAGCAGGGTCCGCCGGGGCCGGGAACGCCCATGTTCCAGTAGTTGTCGGCCAGGCCGCGCCGCTGGATCCGCTCGAACGGCACCCCGACGACCTTGTTCCACAGTTCGGCGGACTCGTCGTCGTCGTGCAGGACCGTCACCCAGAGCTTCTCCTCGGGGAACCCGAACCCGCCGTCGGCCTCGGAGCTCGTCAGCAGCTCCCAGGCGTAGGGGATCGCCTTCTCCTTGAAGTAGTCCCCGATGGAGAAGTTGCCGAGCATCTGGAAGAAGGTGCCGTGGCGGGTGGTCTTGCCGACCTCTTCGATGTCGGGGGTGCGCACGCACTTCTGGGCGCTGGTCATCCGGACCGCGGGCGGGGTGCGCTGGGCCAGGAAGTAAGGCTTGAACGGAACCATGCCCGCGTTGACCAGGAGCAGAGTGGGGTCCTCGGCTATCAGGCTGGCCGAGGGGACGATCGTGTGCCCGTTCTGC
Organism: Actinocorallia lasiicapitis; assembly: GCF_054778695.1. Lineage (NCBI taxonomy): Bacteria > Bacillati > Actinomycetota > Actinomycetes > Streptosporangiales > Thermomonosporaceae > Actinocorallia > Actinocorallia lasiicapitis. The sequence continues at coordinate 11,117 of NZ_BAAGZI010000112.1, read as the reverse complement.
TCGAAATACCGCAGGTATCGGCGCGCTACTTCAGCCGACTCCATGATTGCCGTCCTTGCTCTCGTCGATGGAATTCACCGGAATGGGTCGCGCCTGGATGATCCGCCGTTTGCGGGGGTCCTCCGGGGGCGTCTGGTCTAGTGCGATGGCCTCGCGCAGCTCGGCTTCGCGTTCCGCGGCGTGGTACCGCACCTCGTCTGCGAAGCTACGCAGCCGGTCGGTGGTGCTGCCACCGGTTTTCACGGCCTGGGTGACGGCTTTCACCGCGATGTTCTGCGGGGTGAGCTGCTTGACGAACCGGGTGGCGCGACGCTGGGCGTACAGCGCGGTGCCGGCGCCCACGGTGATCCAGAAGATTCGCTTCACTTCTTGCCTTTGCCGTTGCGCTGCGCCGGGAGCTGGGGCCGCTGCGGCTCCTCCGGACGGCCGAGTGCCTTGCGCACGCCGTAGGAGAAGGCGGCGGCCTTCACCAGCGGACCGCCGACCACCGAGGTCATCACGGTGGTGACGGCCGAGACGTTCTGGCTGACGCCCGCCATCTGCTTGGTGATCACGTCGGTCCTGTCGAGTTGCTCACCGGCCTGCTCGACGGCCCGCGCCATGTCGTCCAGGAGGGGGCCCGCCTGGTCGCCGAGGTCGGCCACCAGCTTGGTGGTCTCGTGGAGCAACCGGGCCAGCTTCAGCAGCGCCAGGGCCAGGAAGCAGACCAGGATCGCCCAGAACACGGCCACGATGAGGCCTGCGAGCTGTCCGCCTGTGAGCATGGTCAGTGACCCTATCGTCTATGGGCTCCTCAGACGGTGACCTGGTAGCCGAGAGCCAGTTCGTCGCCGGGCAGGCCCCTGATCCCCCAGTTCTCCCGGGGAGTCTCGAAGATCGTGATCTCGATGTCCTGGGGCGCGATGCCCGGCTTCTCCGCCAACCGCGAGTAAAGCCCGCGAATCAGCCTTTTCTTGGCGTCAATACTACGCCCGGTGAAGATGCTGATCTCGATGATCAGGTAATCGGCCGAGCGGTCGGCCGGATGGACGTAGTCGGCCGCGTCCAGTCCGAGGAAACGGTGGAACCGCTTGTCCTCGGGGTACTGGAGCGCTTCGACGACCGCTGCGTGGACGCTGTCGGAGATCTCTCCGCGTGCCCGCTCGAACAGCTCCTTGCGGCCGTAGAACTTGATCTGTCCCATGATCACCCAGCTTAACGGCCCCTGATGACCGATCGGATCCGGCTCAGCACCTCGGTGAAACGGTTCTCCGCGCCGTGCGTCGTCGGACGGTAGTACTGCTTGTCGGCCAGTTCGTCGGGCGCGTACTGCTGGGCCACGACCCCGCCGGGGAAGGAGTGCGGGTACTTGTAGCCCTTGCCGTGGCCGAGCTGTTTGGCGCCCTTGTAGTGGGCGTCGCGCAGATGGTTGGGGACATGGCCGACGAGCCCGCGCCGGACGTCGCCGATGGCCTCGTCGATCGCGGTGATCACCGCGTTGGACTTGGGGGCGAGCGAGAGATGGATCACGGCCTGCGCCAGGTTGATCCGTGCCTCGGGCAGCCCGACGTGCTCGACGGCCGCCGCGGCCGCGATCGCCGCCTGCAGGGCCGTGGGATCGGCCATCCCGATGTCCTCGCTGGCATGGACGATGAGCCGGCGGGCGATGAACCGGGGATCCTCCCCCGCGACGATCATCCGGGCCAGGTAGTGCAGGGCCGCGTCGGGGTCGCTGCCCCTGATCGACTTGATGAACGCGCTGATCACGTCGTAGTGCTGGTCGCCGTCGCGGTCGTACCGGACGGCCGCCCGGTCCACGGCCTTCTCCAGGAGGTCCACGGTGATCTCGCCGTCGGCGACCAGGTCGGCGGCCTCCAGATAGGTCAGGGTGCGCCGGGCGTCTCCCCCGGCCAGCCGGACCAGATGGTCCATCGCCTCGTCGGTGATCTTGGATTTGACGCCGCGTTCGTCGGCGAGCGCCCGCCGGATCACCTCACGGATGTCGTCGTCCTCCAGCGGCTGGAGGGTCAGCAGCAGCGAGCGGGACAGCAGCGGGCTGTTGACCGAGAAGAACGGGTTCTCCGTGGTCGCGCCGATGAAGGAGACCCAGCGGTTCTCCACGGCGGGCAGCAGGGCGTCCTGCTGGGCCTTGTTGAACCGGTGCACCTCGTCCACGAACAGCAGGGTCTGCCGTCCGGACATGCCGAGATCCCGTTTGGCCTGGGCGATGGTCTCGCGGACCTGCTTCACACCGTCCGAGACGGCCGAAAGCTCGACGAACCGCCGCTTCGTGGCCCGGCTGACCACGTACGCCAGGGTCGTCTTGCCCGTGCCGGGAGGGCCCCACAGCACCAGGGACATGGGCGAATCCCGGTCGACGAGCTGACGGATCGGAGTTCCCTGACCGAGCAGATGCGCCTGTCCGATGACCTCGTCCAGGTTCCGCGGCCGCATCCGCACGGCCAGCGGCGCGTTCGCCTTCTGGATCTCCTCCGCGGGCTCATCGAACAGACTGTCCATACGATGACACTATCCGCCGACACTATCCGCCGCCGCGGGTGGCACCATCCGGCGCAGTCCATTCCCTGCGTTGCGGTTGACAGACGGCCGCGCACAGGCATGACTAGTTCCCCATGACAGCGGAACCCAGCGGTTACGAGCGCGCCCTCGATCTCTTCGAGGCCGTGGTCGCCGGCGTGCCCGCCGACGGCTGGGACTCCGCGTCGCCGTGCGCCGGATGGACGGCCCGCGACGTCATCGGGCATGTGATCGAAGGCCAGCGGGAGATCATCGCCCTGGCGCGCCAGGAGGCTCCGCCCGCGCCCGTCGAGGAGCCCGCCAAGCTGGCCGGGACCCATCCGATGCGCTCCTGGCGGGAGGCGCGCACCGACTGCGCCGCCGCCCTGACCGAGCAGGCGCTCGCCCGGGACATCCCGTTCGGCGGTTTCGGCGAGCTGCCGCTGCACGTCCTGCTCGACACCTATGTGCTGGAGCTGCTGGTCCACGCCTGGGATCTGGCCGCCACCAACGACCAGCCCCTCACCCTGGACGGCGATCTCGTCCACCACGCGTTCAACACCGCCCAGGTCGTCGGCAACTCGATGCGCGCCGAAGGCCTGATCGGCCCGGCGCTGACCCCGCCGCCGGGTGCGGGCGAGCTCACCCGGCTGCTGGCGTTCCTCGGCCGCGAACAGACCGGCTGACAGCGGAAAGGGCCGGAGCGCAGCGCCCCGGCCCTTCCAGTCGGTCCTACTTCTCCTGAGCCGGCGGCTTCGGCTGGGCGTCGACGCCCGCCTCACGCCGCTGCTGCGCCGTGATCGGGGTCGGCGCGCCGGTCAGCGGGTCGAGCCCGGACGCCGCCTTCGGGAAGGCGATGACGTCGCGGATGGTCTCGGCGCCGATCAGCAGCGTGACCAGGCGGTCGAGACCGAAGGCGATGCCGCCGTGCGGGGGCGGGCCGTAGTTGAAGGCCTCCAGCAGGAAGCCGAACTGCGACTGCGCCTCCTCCGTGGACAGGCCGATCGCGTCGAACGCCCGCTCCTGGACATCCTTGCGGTGGATACGGATCGAGCCGCCGCCCAGTTCCGTGCCGTTGAGCACGAGGTCGTAGGCGTTGGACAAGGCCGCGCCCGGGTCCTTGTCGAAGATCTCGACGCTGTCGGCCGTCGGGGCGGTGAACGGGTGGTGCACCGCGTGCCAGCCGGTCTGCTCGCCCTTGTCGTTCTCGATCGGCTCGAACATCGGGAAGTCGACGACCCAGAGGAAGTTCCACGCGTCCTTGTCGATCAGGCCGCAGCGCGCGCCGATCTCCAGCCGGGCCGCGCCCAGCAGCTCCAGGGAGCCGGTGCGGCGGCCCGCCGAGAAGAAGATCGCGTCGCCCTTGGACGCGCCCGCGGCGGCCGCGAGGCCCGCCAGGTGCTCCTGCGACAGGTTCTTGGCGACGGGGCCGCGCAGCTCGCCGCTCTCCGCGTCGACCAGCACGTAGGCCAGGCCGCGGGCGCCGCGCGCCTTCGCCCAGTCCTGCCAGCCGTCCAGCTCCTTGCGGGTCTGGGACGCGCCGCCCGGCATGACGACCGCGCCGACGAACTCCGACTGGAACACCCGGAACTCGGTGCCCTGGAAGTAGTCGGTGAGGTCGACCAGCTCCTGGCCGAAACGGGTGTCGGGCTTGTCGGAGCCGTAGCGGGCCATCGCGTCGGCGTAGGTGAGCCGGGGCAGGGGCAGCGGGATCTCGTAGCCCGCCAGCTCCTGCCAGATCCGGGCGATGAGCGCCTCGCCGACGGCCAGGACGTCCTCCTGGTCGACGAAGGACATCTCGACGTCGATCTGGGTGAACTCCGGCTGCCGGTCGGCGCGGAAGTCCTCGTCCCGGTAGCAGCGGGCGATCTGGTAGTACCGCTCCAGACCGGCCACCATCAGGAGCTGCTTGAACAGCTGCGGCGACTGCGGCAGCGCGTACCAGTGGCCCGGCTTGAGCCGCACCGGCACCAGGAAGTCGCGGGCGCCTTCCGGGGTGGAGCGGGTCAGGGTCGGGGTCTCGACGTCCACGAACCCGAGGTCGCGCAGCACCTCACGGACCAGGAACGTGGCCTCCGAACGCACCCGCAGGGCCTTGGCGGCCTGCTCGCGCCGGATGTCGAGGTAGCGGTAGCGCAGCCGCACCTCTTCGTTGACGTTGACGTCGCCCTCGATGGGGAACGGCAGCGGAGCGGACTCCGACAGCACCTCGATGTCGGTGGCGACGACCTCGACCGCGCCCGTGGCGATCTCGGTGTTCTCGTTGCCCGCGGGACGGATCCGGACATCGCCCGTGATCTTGACGCAGTACTCTGACCGCAGGTCGTGGGCGGTGTCCTCCTCGCGGAAGACGACCTGCGCGGTGCCGGAGGCGTCGCGCAGGTCGATGAAGGTGACCCCGCCGTGGTCGCGGCGGCGCGCCACCCAGCCGGCCAGCACGACCTGGGTCCCGGCGTCCTCCGCCCGGAGCGACCCGGCCTCGTGCGTGCGAATCATGAAAGCTTCCCCTTGATGACGGTGACGACTTCGGTGAGCGGGACGGCGATCTGCTCGCCGTTGGCCAGATCCTTGAGCTGCGCGGATCCGGCCTCGATATCCCGGTCGCCGAGGATCAGGGCGTAGGCCGCGCCCGAACGGTCGGCGCCCTTCATCCCGGCTTTCATGCTCCGCCCGCCGAAGCCGAGGTCGGCGGCGATGCCTTCGCGGCGCAGCGCGGTGACGAGCTTGAAGATCTCGCGGGCGGCCTGGTCGCCCAGCGCCACCCCGAACACCTGCACGGACGTGCCCTTGACGGCCTCGACCTGCTCGGCCTCCATCGCCAGGACGGTCCGGTCGACGCCCAGGCCGAACCCGATGCCGGGCAGCGCGGGACCGCCGATGGTCTCCGACAGGCCGTCGTACCGGCCGCCGCCGCCGATGCCCGACTGGGCGCCCAGCTTCGGGTGGTCGAACTCGAACACGGTCCGGGTGTAGTAGTCGAGGCCGCGCACCAGGCGCGGGTTGTCGACCCAGGCGATGCCCAGGTCGGCGAGCAGTTCGCGGACCTTGTCGTAGTGCGCCTTGCAGCCGGCGCACAGGTGGTCGACCATCAGCGGGGCGTCGGCGACCTGCGCCTTGACCTCGGGGCGCTTGTCGTCGAGCACGCGCAGCGGGTTGACCTCGATCCGCGCCCTGCTGTCGGCGTCCAGGTCGAGGCCGCGCAGGAACGACTGGAGCGCGGCCCGGTAAGCGGGACGGCACTCGGCGTCGCCCAGCGAGTTCAGGTTGAGCGTGAACTCACGCAGCCCGAGCGAGCGGTAGTAGTCGTAGGACAGCGCGATGACCTCGGCGTCGATCGCCGGGTCGTCGGAGCCCAGCGCCTCGAGGTCCACCTGGTAGAACTGCCGGTACCGGCCGCTCTGCGGCTGCTCGTACCGGAAGACGGGGCCGACGGCCCACACCTTCACCGGCAGACCGCCCCGGTGCAGGTTGTTCTCCAGCACCGAGCGCAGCACGCCCGCGGTCATCTCCGGACGCAGTGTGACCGAACGGTCGCCCTTGTCCTGGAAGGTGTACATCTCCTTGTTGACGACGTCCGTGGACTCGCCGACACCGCGCGCGAACAGCTGGGTGTCCTCGAAGACGGCCAGCTCCACGTAGGAGTAGCCGGCGTTCGTCGCCACGGCCGCGAACGCGTCGCGTGCCGCCAGGAACGCCGCCGAGCGCGGCGCGACATATTCACTGACCCCCTTGGGGGCCTGGAAGGTGCTCATCTGTTTCAGAAGCCTTTTCGTGGGCCTTCGGCGGGCGCGAGATCCTGCAGATACGGATTGGTGACGCGCTCACGGCCGATCGTGGTCTGGTTTCCGTGGCCCGGCAGGACGACGGTCTGGTCCGGGAGCGGCAGGCACACCCGTGCCAGGCTCTCCAGGATCGCCGCGTGGTTCCCTCCCGGGAGGTCGGTGCGTCCGATCGACCCCTCGAACAGAAGATCGCCGGAGAACATGATCTGGCGTTCCTCGTCGTAGGGGGTCCGGAAGGTCACCGACCCGGGTGTATGGCCCGGCGCGTGGTCGACGGTCAGCTCCAGGCCCGCGAGCTTCATGACCGCCCCGTCGGTGAGCTCCCTCACATCGTCGGGCTCGCTGAGCTCGAGACCGCCGAAGAGCTGCGCGGACGTCACGCCGAACCCCTTGGCCGGGTTGCTGAGCAGTTCCCGGTCGTCGGGGTGGATCCAGGCGGGGACGTCGCGGGCGCCGCAGACGGGAGCGACCGACCACACGTGATCGAGGTGACCGTGGGTGAGGATCACCGCGACCGGCTTGAGCCTGTGCTCTCTGAGGAGCTCGTCGACGCCGTCGGCGGCGTCCTGCCCCGGGTCGATGATCACGCATTCCTCGCCCGCCGCGGGCGCCACCACATAGCAGTTCGTGGCGAAGGACCCTGCGGGAAACCCGGCGATGAGCACGATCGACCTCTCGGCTGATGCCGCCCTTACACGCGGGCGGCTTGGATGCACGGAATGTAAATCCGAGCCTACCGACTTGCCCCGCCTCCCCGCGAACGGGAATGCCGTGTCGGGGCGTGCGCCGGGCGGCGGCTCGGACCGATACGATGCCCTGCACCTGATCAACAGAGCGTGCACGGGACAGTGAGGCGAGGAGGCGGCCGGGTGGCTGGCAAGGACCGCAACAAGCAGTTGGCGCGTGAGCGTTTTGAGCGTCAGCAGGCGCGGCGGGCGGCCGAAGAGGCCAAGGCCAAGCGTCAGCGGACGATCGGCGCGGTCATCGCGTCCGTGGTGGTGCTGGGCGCGGGCGTCGCCGCCTTCGTGCTGACCCGGGGGGACGACAAGAAGGACGATGTCGTCGCCCAGCCGACGGGCAAGACCGCCGCACCCGGTGAGTGCGCCTACACGCCGACCGCCGAGGCCGCCGCCAAGGACGTCGGGATTCCGCCGGCCGACCCGCCCGCGACCGCCAAGAAGACGGTCAACGCGACGATCAAGACGAACGTCGGCGACGTCAAGGTCGAGCTCGACGGCAAGAAGGCGCCCTGCACGGTGAACTCGTTCACCTATCTGGCGAGCAAGGACTACTACGCCAAGACCCCCTGCCACCGGCTCACCGTCTCCGAGGAGAAGACCGGTCTGAAGGTGCTGCAGTGCGGCGACCCGTCGGGCAGCGGCAACGGCGGCCCCGGGTACGGCTACGGCGTCGAGAACGTCAAGGACGCCAAGTACGCCGAGGGCGTGCTGGCGATGGCGCGGACCTCCGACCCGAACAGCAATGGCAGCCAGTTCTTCATCGTTTACGGCGATTCCACTAGCCTTCCTTCTGAGTACACGGTCTTCGGGAAGGTGACCGAGGGCCTGGACAAGATCAAAGAAGTGGGCAAGGCCGGAGCGGAGGCACCCGACGCGAACGGGAACACCGCCCCGAAGAAGAAGGTAGAAATCAGCAGCATCACGATCGCGAAATAACAGCGGTCGGGAGCGCTAGTGTTTGGTAGGCCCGGACACACCGAAGAAGAATCCGGGCCATGACGCAGGAGGCAAGGGTGTCCAGCGCCACAGATCCGTGGGGCCGTGTCGATGAAGAAGGCACTGTCTACGTGAAGACCGCGGACGGCGAGAGGGTCGTGGGTTCCTGGCAGGCAGGCGCCCCTGAGGAGGCCCTTGCCTACTTCAAGCGCAAGTTCGACTCGCTCTCCACCGAGATCGGCCTGCTGGAGCAGCGGATCAAGACTACGGATCTCGCTCCCGCGCAGGCGGCGAGCAGCATCGAGCGGCTCCGCGAGTCGGTCGTCGACGCGCACGCCGTCGGGGATCTCGACGGTCTGGTCAAGCGGCTGGACGCGCTGTCCGAGCTGTCGGGCAAGAAGCGCGAGGAGCTGAAGGTCCAGCGGGACGCGGCGCGCGGTGCGGCCAAGGAGGTCAAGGAGCGCATCGTCGCCGAGGCCGAGCGGATCGCGACCGAGGAGACCCACTGGAAGAACGGCGGCGAGCGGCTGCGCCTGCTGGTCGAGGAGTGGAAGGCGGCCGAGCGCATCGACCGCGCCACCGAGACGGTGCTGTGGAAGCGCCTGTCGACGGCCCGCAACTCCTTCACCAAGCGGCGCAAGGCCTACTTCTCGACGCTGGAGGACCAGCGGTCCAGCGCGCAGGGTGAGAAGGAGAGCCTGGTCGCCGAGGCCGAGGCGATCTCCGGCTCGACCCAGTGGAACGACACGGCCGCCGCCTACCGCGAGCTGATGCGCCGCTGGAAGAACGCCGGTCGCGCCTCCCGCGAGGCCGAAGAGGAACTGTGGGGCCGGTTCAAGGCCGCGCAGGACACCTTCTTCAACGCCCGCAAGGCCGCCTTCGACGAGCGTGACGCCGAGTTCGCCGGCAACGCCGAGATCAAGGAGAAGCTGCTGGTCGAGGCCGAGCGGATCCTGCCGATCGGCAACATCCGCCAGGCCCGTCAGAGCCTGCGGACCATCCAGCAGAAGTGGGACGAGGCGGGCATGGTCCCGCGCGACTCCAAGGAACGCCTGGAAGGCCGGCTCCGCAAGATCGAGGACGCCGTGCGCCAGGCCGAGGAGTCGGAGTGGCGCCGCTCCAACCCCGAGGCCAAGGCCCGCGCCGAAGGCACCGTGGCCCAGCTCCGCGCCGCCATCGAGAAGCTGGAAGGCGAGCTGGCCAAGGCCCAGGCCGCCGGGAACGCCCGCAAGGTCAAGGACGCGGAGGACGGCATCACCGCCCGCCGCGCCTGGCTGGAGGAGGCCGAGCGCACGCTCGCCGAGTTCAGCTAGCAGTCGCTTTTCCCGAAGGCCCGGTCGGTTCCGACCGGGCCTTCGGGCTGTGCGGGGGTCGGCGTTACGGGGACGTCGCAAGTTGGCAAGGTCCGGCCAGCGAATATGAGGGTTCTTCACCTATGCCGGGGCGTGGATCTAGACTCGGCCCACCTCATCCTCCCCACCCCCCTCGGAGGCCCTCAGTGAGATTCCTCTTCCGCGGCGCCGCGGTGTCCGGTGTCGTCGCCGCGACCCTGCTCGTCCCCACCTCGGCCGCGCGGGCCGACTACCAGCCGTCCGACGGCGACTTCGCGGGCTGCCCCGCCCCACCGGCCGGCGCGATCCGGCTGCTCTGGAACTGTGTCGCGGTCAACCTCGACAAGGGCAAGGTGAAGCTCGGCTCGATCAACCAGACCCTCAGCACCCCGATGAAGATCAGCATCGCCATCGGCTACCACGAGGGCAAGATCATGACGATCACGGGCGGGCTCGGCGGCGGATCCGCCGCACAGGCCGTCACGGCCGCGGGCTCCCCCGGCTTCGAGTTCGAGGTGCCGGTGGTCGGCACCATCAACGTCAGCATCGACCAGGCGGGCCCGATGGGCGGCACCGGGCTGATCCCCGAGAGGATCCCGCTGAAGATCCACCTCAGCCACTGGCTGCTCGGCGGCAACTGCTACATCGGCACCGACGCCGACCCCCTCGTCATCAAGCCGGTGATCGCCCGGCCGCGGGTCGAGCTCCTCAACTGGACCCCGGTGGTCCGCGCCGACGTCTCCGACACCACGTTCGCCGTCCCCGGCGCCAGCGGCTGCGGGCTGGGCGTCGGGCTGATGGACGCGATCGTGAACTCCGCCGCCGGAACGCCCAGCGCGTCCGGCAACAACAGCATCACGTTCGACGCGTTCGTCCGGATCCGCAACTACCAGCTCGGCAACCTCACCCCCACCCTCGGGATGCTCGGCAACGCGGCTCCGGCCAAGTAGCCGACGTGCGGACGGCCCTGCGCGGGGGCCGTCCTCACGCCTGCGGTTCGGTCCTGGACGTGGGGCGGGCGCGGAGGTGGGCGCGTTCGCCCTGCTTGCCGAACAGGCTGAGGAACTCGACGGCCACCGGATCGGCGGCGCCGAACCAATGCGGCACCCGGGTGTCGAACTCGGCGGCCTCCCCCGGCGCGATGATCAGATCGTGTTCGGCGAGGACGACCCTGAGCCGTCCGTTGAGGACGTAGAGCCACTCATAGCCCTCATGGGTCTTCAGATCCGGGGTGTGGCGGTGGCTGCCCGCCGGAATGATGATCTTGTATGCCTGGATGCCGCCGGCCCTGCGGGTGAGCGGCAGCATGGTCATGCCGTTGGCGGTGATCGGACGCAGATGGATCCGCGGATCACCGGTGGGCGGGGCGTCGACCAGCTCGTCGAGGGTCACCCCGTGGGCCTTGGCCAGCGGCAGCAGCAGCTCCAGGGTCGGCCTGCGGGAGCCCGACTCCAGCCGGGACAGGGTGCTCACCGAGATGCCCGTCGTCGCGGCCAGCTCGGCCAGGGTCACCTCACGCTGCTTGCGCAGGGTCCGCAGCCGCGGCCCGACCGCGCCCAGCGCCTGCTCCAGCTCGTCCATTCCGCCAGTTTGCCATACCGGCAACGTGGTTTGCGGAATCTGCTGGGGCTCCCGCACAGTTGCAGGGAACGGAAGGGAGCCCCATGTCCAGGGAGTTCGACAAGGCCTACTGGGAGGACCGCTACCAGGGGCGCGAGGCGCACGTCGTGCCGCCCAGCCCGTATCTGGTGGCCGCCGCGGCCGGGCAGGTACCCGGCGCGGCGCTGGACGCCGGGTGCGGCGAGGGCGCGAACGCGCTCTGGCTGGCGTCG
>NZ_BAAGZI010000111.1:0-15820 GCF_054778695.1 Actinocorallia lasiicapitis | reverse complement strand
GAGCGGCGGTCAGGTGCGTGCCTCGGGGGTGCGGAGGAGGGAGCCAGCCTGGTTGGCTGGTGACCGACGACAAGCCCCCGAGGTGCGTGCCTGGGCGTCGCGCAGTAGGACCGAAGATTCATAAGACACGGCCTAGGCTCCCGCGGCCGGCGGGGACCCCGCCGGCTTGCGCGCTCGGAGCACCGCGACGATGTCGGGGGCGCCGCGGCGGCGGGCGTCGGCCTCCTGGTCGTCCTGGGAGAGCTGGGAGAGGCGTTCGGCCTCGACCCGTTTGGTGTAGTACTCGATCTCGCGGCTGGTCTGCTCGTCCGTCCAGCCGAGAATCGGGGCGACCAGGGCCGCGGCCTCCTCGGCGACGCCGACACCGCGGTCCCACAGCTCGATGGAGATCCGGGTGCGGCGCGCCAGGACGTCGTTGAGGTGGCGGGCGCCCTCATGGGTGGCCGCGTAGACGATCTCGGCGCGCAGATAGTCGTCGGCGCCGGTCAGCGGACGCGCCAGATCGGGACGTTCGGCGATCAGTTCCAGCAGATCGTCGATGAGGGTGCCGTACCGGCGGAGCAGATGCTCGATCCGCGCGACGTGCAGTTTGGAGCGGGCCGCCAACCGGTAGCGGGAGTTCCAGAGCGGGACGAACCCCTCACCGCCCACCAAGGTCACACCGTCGGTGCAGGACGGGGCGATCCTGCCGTCCAGGCCGTGGACGACGGCGTCGACGGCGTCCTTCGCCATCACCCGGTACGTCGTGTACTTCCCGCCGGCGATCATCACCAGTCCCGGCACCGGATGCGCGACCACATGCTCCCGCGACAGCTTCGACGTCTCCTCCGACTCGCCGCTCAGCAGCGGACGCAGCCCCGCGTAGACCCCCTCGACGTCGTCGGGGGTCAGCGGGACGTTCAGGAACGCGTTCACATGGTCGAGGACGTACTGGATGTCGGCGCCGGAGGCGGCGGGGTGGGCGCGGTCGAGCGTCCAGGTCGTGTCGGTCGTCCCGATGATCCAGTGGCGGCCCCACGGGATCACGAACAGCACGGATTTCTCGGTCCGCAGGATGATCCCCGACGAGCTGTGGATCCGGTCCCTGGGCACCACCAGATGCACGCCCTTGGACGCCCGCACATGGATCTGGCCCCGCCCGCCGACCAGGTCCTGGATGTCGTCGGTCCACACGCCGGTGGCGTTCACGACCTGCTTGGCCCGCACCTCCAGGCCCTCGCCGGTCTCCAGATCGCGCACCTGCACGCCGGTGACGCGCTCCCCTTCCCGCAGGAAACCGGTGCACTGGGTCCGTGACGCGATCTGCGCGCCGTACCCGGCGGCCGTCCGCAGCACCATCATCACGTAGCGGGCGTCGTCGACCTGGGCGTCCCAGTACTGGACCGCCCCGGTGAACGCGGCCTTCCGCAGCGACGGCGCCACTTTCAGCGCCTGCCGCCGGGTGAGGTGCCGGTGGTTCGGGACGCCCCGGCGCGCGCCCATCGACAGGGAAAGCGCGTCGTACAGGGCCACCCCGGCCCCCACATAGGCCCGCTCCCAGACGCGGTGGGTCATCGGGAACAGGAACGGCACCGGGCGCACCAGATGCGGGGCGATCCGCTGGAGCAGCAGCCCGCGCTCCGTCAACGCCTCCCGCACCAGATCGAAGTTGTACTGCTCCAGATACCGCAGTCCCCCATGGATCAGCTTCGACGACCGTGACGAGGTGCCCGACGCGAAGTCCCTGGCCTCCACCAGCGCCACCTTCAACCCGCGGGTGACGGCGTCGAGCGCCACCCCGGCCCCCACGATCCCCCCGCCCACCACGACGACGTCGAACTCCTCGCCCTGCATCGCCCCCAGGGCTCTGACCCGCTCCAGCGGCCCCAGCCGAGAACTCCCCAAACCGCCCACGCGCCCCCCCCCCCCTCGACCCCTACCGCCGAGTAGTCCCTTCCCCCGCCCCGCCCCGCACAACACCCGCGCCCGGGTGAACCTCCCCACAGAAAGGCCCGCTCTGGACGGAAACCCCAGACCGTGCCATGATCGCGAGACTTGTCGGAGATAACTGGAAAGCGGAGAATGTCGAAGAAGAAGCGTTCGCTGTTCGGCGGCATTCTCGGATCCCTTCTCCTGCCGCTCGGAACCGCTCCCGCCGTCGCCGATCCCGGGCCGCCGGCCGACTCGTCGCTCATCGACGCGTTCATCGCGGAAAAGGGCCACGTATTCCTCGCCCGGCAGGGACGGCTGCTCGATTTCAAAAGCTGGATCACCGACCTTCCCGGGCTGGACTCCAGCGGATATGTGGAATCGGTGAACGACGCGCGGAATCTGCGCACGGAACTGCTGTGGGCCGGGAAACCGACCCCTTTGCTGCGCAGGATCGCGGCCGAAGGGGCACGGCGCGGCATCGGGGTCTCCGTGCGGCCGCGAACCCATGCGCTGCCGGAGTTGAAGGCGGCCGTCGCGGCGGTGTTCGACGGGGTGGAGCGCGGGGACTGGCCCGGGTTCGAGGTCACCAACGTCACCGGGGTGAGCGCGGAGTTCGACGGGATCGTCGTCCACGGGCGGCGCAGGCCAGGCGCCGCGAAGGAGACGCCTGGGGTGCCCGGCAGCGTCGCAGGGGTCGAGGTTCGGGTGGAAAGCGGCTCTGAGCTGCAGTTGGCGGCCACCAGGAGCGCCGACACCGCGCCGTACAACGCGGGCGGGCTGATGTTCAGCGCCGCCGGGAAGAAGGCGTGCTCGACCGGGTTCGGGATCACGATCAACGGGACGCCGCGGGTGACGACCGCCCGGCACTGCAAGGCCGGCGACTGGGTCACCTACGACGGGCTGCGGCCCTACGGCTCCTACGTCGCCAACTCGGGCGACGGCGGCGGGCGCGTGTACAGCGGAGCGTCCTCGGCCCTGGTGTTCGACGGGGCGTGGAACACCGCCGACTACACCAAACGCGTCATCGGCTACGGCCGTCTCAGCCTGAACGACTATGTGTGCACCAGCGGCGGCAATTCCGGAGTCCACTGCAATATCAAGGTGACGTCCATGTGGGAATCGTTCAATGACGGAACGGGCGTTTTCGCGACCCTTCGCGGAGTGCACCAGGGCGGGCAGATCGCGTCCGCGAAAGGCGACAGCGGCGGCCCCGTCATCACGCTCGGCGGCACCGGCCAGGTCTATGCCGCCGGAATGATCCAGGGCGGTTCGAAAGCGGTCAGCTGTTCCGGCATTCACGAATGGACCGGCGCGTTCTGCACGTCCGACGTGTACTTCAGCTCCATGGAGACGATCGTCCGCTCCCTCCCCGGAGCCGCCCTCAGGACGAGCGGTTGAAGCGCGTCCTGGTGGCCGCGGCGGCCCTGGCCCTGCTCCCGGCCGCACTGGCCCTCGGCGACGGCCCCTCCCCGGAGGTTCCGGCCCCGGCCGTCACCACCTCACCGGGACCTGTCTCCATCTCCGCACCCGCCTCCGCCCGGATGCTCATCGGCTGCGCCGGCCGCCCCCTGAAGGACGATTTCCATGACGCCCTCGACTCCGGCGCCTCGATCATCGTCGGCCACGTCGAGCTGACCGGCCGTTCCAACACCACCGACCAGATCTTCGACGAGATGCTGCTGACCTCCGTCCGCACCCTCGCAGGCCCCAAGATCCGCAGCGGCATCACAGCCTGGATCTCCGGCGAGCGCGGCCCGGCCGGCCCAGCCACCGGCGGCCCCTCCGGCGCCATCTGGTCCCCCGACGGCGGAATCCTCGCCATCCTCTGGCCGAACGGCCTAGCCGACCCCCCTACCCGCCGCCTCAGCCCGGGCCTCCGCCTGGCCCCCCTCGTCAACGGCCAGGTGATCCTCAGCACCGCCGGCTGCTGGTCCGCCCAGGGCCTCCCCTCCACCCCCTTCACCGCCCCCCTCTCCGAAATCCCCGGCAGCAACTCCTACACCCGAGCCGCCGAAACCGGCTTCACCGCCGTCCCCCTCACCACCATCGAACCCCTCACCCGCTGACGATCCGTTCTCAGTTCGCCAGATGGACGCGCTTCAGCATCGTGGTCAGCGCCTCCTGCGACTTCTTGGTGAGGGTCTCGCTGGTCAGCCGCTCGGCCAGTTCCACCCGTCGGCCGTCATGGCGGACGAGCGTCGCCTTGACCGGGATCTCCCGGTGCACCTCGGCGTCCACCAGCTCCTCGTACGGCAGATAGCCGTACCGTGCGGCGAGGCTCTCGGGCGAGGAGTCCTCGATCAGTTCCCGGAGCCGCTTCTCCCCCTTGCCGGTGGATCCGGCCCCGGCCACCAGGATGAGCCCGGTGGTGAGGATCAGCAGATCGTGGTCGTTCCCGTCGACCTTGACGTTGGCGATCCCGCCGATCAGCTCCGCGCCCGCGACCGGCGCCGTCACCGCGTGGACGGCGGCGGATTCCACCCGCACCCCCAGCTCGGTGAGGCGGAGCCGGGCGGCCGCCGGGTCGCTGACGGCGAGCTCCGCCACCGGCCGGAGATCGAGCTCGCCGTCCACGGCGGCTAGGACCGCGGGCCCCGACCACGAGTGCACGAACCGCAGCACCCCCGAGTTGAGCGCGGCGAGCTCCATCAGCCCGGCCAGCAGCGGGACGGTCTCGCCCGGCAGCTCCTTGCGGGTGGCGTCGGGGAACAGCGGCTGCGCGAAGTCGGCGAGCCGGCCGGCGGCGATCAGTTCCAGGACGTCACCGAGCCCCGGCCTGGCCAGACCGGTGGAGCGCGCGATCGCACGGAACGCTCGGTCGGCGTCGGCCTGCCGGAGCGAGGTCAGGGCCGCGTTCGTGAAGTCCGGCCACGGGAGCGGGGTGCGGCCCGCCGCGTTGATCAGGTTCTGCTGTGCGCGCTGCCGGACGGCCGCCGGGTCCGCGAGGAGCAGCTGGGCGGGACGTGCGTCGGCGGGACGGCCGTCCTCGGGCGACGCCATGATCGTCTCGATCCGGCGGCCGATCGGCGGGTGGGTGTCCCAGCGGGAGCCCTCCCCGTCCGGCTCCTCCGCCCGGAGGTCCTCCAGTTCGTCGCGGCGCGCTTCGAGCAGCGCCGCGAACCCGGCGAACAGGTCGTCGGGCGTGTGGCCAGCGGACCAGCCGGCCTCGACGTACGCGCCGAGGTAGAAGCCGTAGGCGGCGTCGAGCACGGGCAGCTCGCGCAGCGCGGAGGCGGCGGCGTCCCGTCCCGCGAGCCGAACGGACGCACGGTCGGCCTCCAGCTCCTGACGGCGTGAGACGGCATTGTCGACCAGCAGGTAGAGCCGCGCGTAGAGCTTCAACGGCCAGGCGGCGACGTTGGCGTTGGAGACCCCGCCGAGCGCCGTCCCGATGGCCAGGCGGCCCCGGTAGGCGGAGCCCGCCAGCCGGGTGTGCCTGCCCGAGTAGTGGCCGAGCTCGTGCGCGAGCACCGCCCGCATCTGGTCGACGCGCAGCCCGAGCAGCAGCGGGACTCCGATGGCGAGGGTCCGTTTGCCGCCGATCAGGCCGAGCAGCCTGGTCTGCTCGTGGACGGCGGCGTTGACGTCCGCGATCAGCACGATCTCCTTCGGCGCTCTGGTCCGCACCTCGGCGGCCAGCTCGCGGACCGTCGCCCACAGCTCGGGCGCGTCGGCCTGACTCACCCGCACACCGTTCGGCGGCACGTCCTTGGCCTTGACGGCGCGCCAGAGCCCGAGGCCGACACCACCGAAGATCAAGAGGACGACGGGCTTGAGCAGGTGGTATCCCGCGGGAATGTGGCTGCCGTCGAGCAGCAGGATCACTCCGACGAACGCGGCGACCAGCTCGACGAGCGCGACCAGAAAGAATCCGGCCAGCATCAAAAGGGACAACAGGGCACGCAAAAAGGGCTCCTTGATGGGGGTGCCGGGAAAAATATCCCACTTCCGGCCCTCCCGACCAGCCCACTAAGATCACGAAATCTCCCCGATCAAAGGATTCCGCGACATGGGCCTGTTCCGCCGCAGAAGCAAGTCCCAGCAGCCGTTCGTCCTGGACCCGTTCCTCGGGGACCCCGCCGCCCGAGCCCTCCACGCCGCACTCACCGCCCGCGACTGGCCCACCGCCCGCACGATCCTCTCCGCGGCTTCCGGCCACGCCGAGCGGAACTTTCTGCTCTGGCATGCCTCGGAAGTGCCCGGCGTCGAGGAATGGATCTCCCGGGCGGAGCCGGGGTCGAATCTCGCCCTGGTCGTCGAAGGGATCCGCGCGATCAGCTGGGCCTGGGAGGCACGCGGCACCGCGTACGCGAACCAGACGTCGCAGGAGCAGTTCCATCTGTTCTTCCGCAGGTTGAAGACCGCCGAGGACTGTCTCGACGAGGCCGTCGACCGCGATCCGAACGACGCCGCCGCCTGGTCCGCCCTGGTGACGCTCGCCATGGCCAGGAGCGCCGACCGTGCCGAGGCCGAGCGGAGGTTCGCCCGTGCCGTCGCGGCCGACCCCGAGCGCAGGGCCGGGCACTCCGCGATGCTCACCTACCTGTGCCAGAAGTGGAAGGGCAGCCATGAGGAGATGTTCGCGTTCGCCCGCGAGTCCGCCGCGCGCAACCCCTCCCTCCATGACCTGATCCCCAAAGCGCATATCGAGAGATGGCTCGCCGACGACGGGGACGACCACTTCGCCAGTCCCGACGTCCAGGCCGAACTGCGCGCCGCCGCCAACCAGACGATCATGTCGCCGTCGTTCCGTCCGTCCCCGCTGAACGCGGTCAGCCTGAACGACTTCGCGATGGCGTTCGCCCTCGCCGACGACCACGTCTACGGCCGCAGAGCCTTCGACCTCATCGGAAACCTCGTCACCGAGGGGCCCTGGTACTTCCTCAACGGCACCCCGGCGGAGAACTTCACCCGCTTCAAGGCAAGGGCGACGGCCTAGAGGATGCCGGCGGTGGTGGCGGTGCGGAGCCAGAGGGGGAATTCGGACAGGAGGCGGTCGTAGAGTTCGGGGTCGGAGATCCGGTCGATGTCGTCGACGCTGAAGAAACCGGCGTTGTCGACGCGGCGGCCCGGCATGGTGTCGAACCGTTCGAGGACGCCGTAGTTGGCGTTGCCGAGGCCGATGAACTGCCAGAAGATGGGCAGATGGGACGCCTCGATGAGGAGCTGGCTGATCTCGCGGTCCTTGTAGATGCCGCCGTCGGAGAAGAACAGGACGAGGACCGGCGGGCCCGGCGGCGACTGCCGGTAGAAGTCGATCAGATCGCGGATGACGGCGGGTTCGTTGTTCGCGAACCCCAGCGAGTCCCGTTTGAGCCGCAGCCCCCGCTTGGGCGCGTTCTCTGTCAGCCCGTGCTTGGTGCCGAGTTTGACGTTCGCGTCGATCCACCACGCCAGTTCCGGGACGCGTAGCGCCGGCAGCCGTTTCGCGTCGCTCGCGAACGCCCACGCCGCCATCGACCCGTCCACGGAGAGCTGCGCCGCGACCGCCGCCATCCGCTCCACGACCCGCCCCACCGTCCCCCGCGAGTACAGCATCGCCATCGACCCCGACCCGTCCAGCACCAACCCCACCCGAGCCCTGACCCCCACCAGCCCTTTCTTCTCCAACACCACACCGGCCGCCTGCTTACTCAACGACACCCGCTTCCGCATCTCCACCGGCAACCCGGCCACATCCCCATCCCCCTCCCGCCCCACCCCAGAAACCCCCTGCCCGTACTGCGGCTGCGACGCCTGAGGCGGCTGCCCGTACGGCTGGCCCTGAGACGGCTGGCCGAACTGCGGCGACCCGGGCTGGCCGTACTGCGGCAGGGCCTGGGGTGGCTGGCCGAACTGTGGTGGCGTGGGCTGGCCGTGTTGGGGGTGGGTGTGGGGTGGTTGGGCGGGGGGTGGGGGCGTGGGGGGTTCGATGGTGACGCCGTAGTCGGTGGCCAGGCCGGCCAGGCCGGTGTCGTAGCCCTGGCCGACGGCGCGGACCTTCCATTCGCGGACGCCGTCGGGGCGGGTCCTGCGGTAGATCTCGCCGAGCAGGATCAGGGTCTCGGTGGTGAGGCCGTCGACGGGGAACTCGGCGACCAGGGGGCCGTCCTGCGCCCACACGCCGAGCCGCACTCCCGCGACGCCCGCGAAGGTCCCGCTGTCAACGGACGCCGCCAGCACCACCCGATCGACGGACTCGGGCAACGCCCCCGGCCGCACCGCGAACCCCTGGATCCCGGGCCCGTGCGCGACCAGCCGCACCGCGCCGGCGGCGGCCTCCGGCTGGTTGTAGAAGACGAAGTCGTCGTCGGAGGAGACCTTCCCGGACGCCCCGACGAGCAGCGCCGAAACGTCGATCTCCCGCCCGCCCCCGACAGTCCACGCCAGCCGGACGTCGAGGTCGGCGGCGGGCAACGAAAGGTTCTGGCCCTTACCGAGCAGCGTCATGCCCGGCACCCTACCCGCAGCGACGGAAAAGCGGCCGAAGCCCGAAGGCCCCGGCCGCTCTGCCCCGCGCCTCAGTCCGTGACGACGACCTGGACGCGCTGGAAGTCCTTGACCTCGGTGTACCCCGAGGTGGCCATGGCCCGTTTGAGCGCGCCGATCAGGTTCATCGACCCGTCGGCGACGTGCGACGGCCCGTACAGGATCTGCTCGAGCGTCCCGATGGTGCCGAGGTCGAGCCGGGTGCCGCGCGGCACGTCGCCGTGGTGGGCCTCGGAGCCCCAGTGGTAGCCGCGTCCCGGCGCCTCGGTGGCCCGCGCGACCGGCGAGCCGATCATGACGGCGTCGGCGCCGCAGGCGATGGCCCTGGCGATGTCGCCGGACGCCCGCATCCCGCCGTCCGCGATCACGTGCACATACCGGCCGCCGGATTCGTCCAGATAGTCCTTGCGGGCGGCCGCGACGTCCGCGACGGCCGTGGCCATCGGGATCGCGACGCCCAGCACCCCGCTGGTGGTGTGCGCCGACCCGCCGCCGAACCCGACGAGCACGCCCGCCGCGCCCGTCCGCATCAGGTGCAGGGCCGCCTGGTAGGTGGCGCATCCGCCGACGATCACCGGCACGTCGAGGTCGTAGATGAACTGCTTGAGGTTCAGCGGTTCGGCCCGCCCCGACACGTGCTCGGCCGAGACGGTCGTGCCGCGGATCACGAACAGGTCGACCCCGGCGTCCACGACCGCTTTGTAGTACTTCGCCGTCCGCTGCGGCGACAGCGACGCGGCGACCGTCACCCCGCTGTCGCGGATCTCGGCGATCCGCTGCCCGATCAGCTCTTCCTTGATCGGCGCGGAGTACACCTCCTGGAGCCGCTGGGTGGCGCGGGCGTCGTCCAGCGACGCGATCTCGGCGAGCAGCGGCAGCGGGTCCTCATACCTCGTCCACAGACCTTCGAGGTCGAGGACGCCGAGCCCGCCGAGGTTGCCGACGGCGATGGCGGTCGCCGGGCTCATCACGCTGTCCATCGGCGCGACGAGCACCGGGATCTCGAAGCGGTAGGCGTCGATCTGCCAGGCGACGCTGACCTCCTCGGGGTCGCGCGTGCGACGGGACGGAACGATCCCGATCTCGTCGAGCGCGTAGGCCCTGCGGCCGCTCTTGCCTCGCCCGATCTCAACCTCAGCAGCCACCGGTTAACCCTTCAAGTGGAGTTGATTACACCCGATTCTAGCGGCTGCCCCGGTGGCCCCGGGCTATCGGCCCTGGTAGTTGGGGGCTTCGACCGTCATCTGGATGTCGTGGGGGTGCGACTCCTTGAGCCCGGCCGAGGTGATCTGCATGAGCCGGCCGTTGGCCTGCAGGTCGGGGATGGTGCGCGAGCCGGTGTACCACATCGACTGGTGCAGCCCGCCGACGAGCTGGTGGGCGACCGAGGCCAGCGGGCCGCGGTAGGGCACCTGCCCTTCGACGCCTTCGGGGATCAGGTTGTCGGTGGCGACGTCGGCCTGGGCGTAGCGGTCCTTGGAGTAGGACTTGCCGCCGCGCTCGCGGTTGCGCATGGCGCCCAGCGACCCCATGCCCCGGTACGCCTTGTACTGCTTGCCGTGCACGAAGATCAGCTCGCCCGGCGATTCGTCCACTCCGGCGAGCAGCGAGCCGAGCATGACGGTGTCGGCGCCGGCCGCGATGGCCTTGCCGATGTCGCCGGAGTACTGCAGGCCGCCGTCGCCGATCACCGGCACCCCGGCCGGACGGGCGGCGCGCGCCGCCTCGTAGATCGCGGTGAGCTGCGGCACACCGACCCCGGCCACGACGCGGGTGGTGCAGATCGAGCCGGGCCCGACCCCCACCTTGACGCCGTCCGCCCCGGCGTCGACCAGCATCTTCGCCCCGTCGTAGGTGGCGATGTTCCCGCCGATCACCTGGACCCGCGAGTTGGCCTTGATCTTGCCGATGGTGTCGGCGACGCCCTTGGAGTGCCCCTGGGCGACGTCCACGATGATCGCGTCGACCCCGGCCTCGATCAGCGCCTGAGCCCGCTTGACGGCGTCCTCGCCCACACCGACCGCGGCCGCGACGACCAGCCGGCCCTCGGGGTCCTTGGTGGCATCGGGGTAACGCTCGGTCTTGGTGAAGTCCTTGACGGTGATCAGCCCGCGCAGCCGGCCCTCACCGTCGATCAACGGCAGCTTCTCGATCTTGTTGCTGGCCAGCAGCGCGAACGCTTCCTCCCGGGTGACGTGCTCGGGCGCCGTCACCAGCGGCATCGGCGTCATCACCTCGCGGACGGGCCGGTCCAGATCGCTCTCGAACCGGGTGTCGCGGTTGGTGACGATGCCCAGCAGCACGCCGCGCTCGTCGGTGACCGGCACGCCGGAGATCCGGTACCGCGCGCACAGCTCCTCGACGTCCCGGAGCGTCGCGAAAGGCGAACAGGTGATCGGATTGGTGATCATCCCTGCCTCGGACCGCTTCACGGTGTCGACGTCGGCCGCCTGGTCCTCGATCGACATGTTCCGGTGCAGGACCCCCACACCGCCCTGCCGCGCCATCGCGATCGCCATCCGCGCCTCGGTCACGGTGTCCATCGCGCTCGACAGCAACGGCATCCGCAGGCTGATCCCCTTGGAAAGACGCGTCGTGGTGTCGGCGTCACCCGGCTGCATGTCCGAATAGCCCGGAAGCAGCAGCACGTCGTCGAAGGTCAGGCCCGCCGGGGCGAACTTGTCCGTGTCCACAGCCCAAGAATTTGCAGGCACAGCCATGATCGACCTTCCGTAGCGGCGGCAATTGAAACCCATCGTAGGCCTAACAACTCCCAAGACCTGCGCGTTCCCCTCTTCGATCATTTGAGAAAAGCCATCCTGTGGACGGTTGCGAGCGACCGGCATATCCGCAGTAGTTTGGGGGTGTGCACGACGAAGCGCCGCTCGACCCCTTCGCCGGCGACCCGGACGACCCGGCCGCCGCCCTCGGCGAGCTCGAAGAGATCGCGCCGCTCAGCGCGGCCGAGCGTGAGGACGTGCTCGCGGATCTCGCCGACCTCGAAGTGTTCCGGACCCTGCTGGAACCCCTGGGGGTGCGCGGGCTGACCGTCGACTGTGAGGACTGTGGCAAGACTCACTACATCGACTGGGAGCTCCTGCGCGGCAACCTCCACCACCTCCTCGACGAGGGCCAGCCCCGGGTCCACGAACCCGCGCTGAACCCCGACCCCATCGACTACGTCACCTGGGACTACGCCCGCGGCTACGTCGACGGCGTCATCGACTCCGAAGAGGGGCGCTCTTAGCGCTGCGCACCGGCCACCGGGGGCTCTAGAGCGACGGCGCGCCTTGCTGCCGGATGCAGGAGCGTAGGCGACGTGGCCTTGGCGGGCGTCAGCGTCACGTGCCGCCCGCAGACGCTGCTCGGCCAGATGCAAGAGCGCAGGTGACGTGAGCTCGGCGTCAGCGCCAGGAGCCGTCGCGTAGGTGCTGTTCGACGATCTCTCTGATCTCGTCGGCGGACTGCTGGACCGCGCCGGAGGGGAAGACCGGCTGCTGGGTCTTCTTCGTCGGCATCGGAGACGGTATCGGCGTGGGCTTCGGCTGGACGGCCTTGGGCGGCTCGGGTGTTTTCTGCGGGGCGGGCGCCGGAGGGGTCTTCGCGGCGCGCTTGGGCTGGAGCCGGGGCGTGCTGGTGCTGTTGTGCGGGGACGAGCGGGTCGGTTCGTCGCGGTCAGGCCAGCCGCCGCCCGCGGCCGCCACCCCCGTCGTCGCGAGCACCGCCGAAGCGACGCCCACCGCCACCGCCGTCCGCACCCCCCGTGAGGACCGGCGGCGCTGCCGCAGGTCGACGGGCTCGGCCAGCCCGAAAGCCGCCTCACCGGCGGAGCCCGGCACCCGGTCGAGATCGTCGAGCAGGGAGCGGAGCAGCCGGACGGCCGCGTCATGATCCCCCGACGGGTCGGGGGCGCGTTCGGCGAGCCGGTCGAACAGGGCGTCGGTGGCGCGCAGGGAGGGGAGGTCGACCGGTTCGGTCTCCCCGGCGCTCGTCAAGTGCCCGACTCCTCCATCGCCACCGCCATGGCACGCAGGCGAGCGAGCGCCCGGTGCTGCGCCACCCGTACGGCGCCCGCGGTCATGCCGAGCACATTACCGGTCTCCTCGGCCGACAGCCCGGCGACCACCCGCAGCAGCACCAGTTCCCGCTGCTGCTCCGGCAGCCTGTCCAGCAGGTCGCGGGCCTGCTCGGCCTCGAGGTACCGGATCGCGGTCTCCTCCGGGCCCGGCCGCTCGTCGGGGCCGTCCGGAAGGTCCTCGGTCGGCACGGCCGTCCGGATCGCGCTGCGCAGCGCGTCCGCGATCTTGTGGGCCGCGATCCCGAACACGAACGACGCGAACGGCCGTCCCATGTCGCGGTAGCGCGGCAGCGCCGACAGAACCGCTATGCACACCTCCTGTGCCACGTCGTCGGCCGCGTGGTACTGCCCTGACACGCGTCCCAGACGTGCCCTGCAGTAACGCACCACCATCGGCCGAACCTGCCCGATGAGGACCTCGGTGGCCCCCGTATCCCCCTGCACCGCGAGAGTCGCCAGTTCTCGCAGGTCAGGCTCGCTCTCATCATTGCGGGACGGCCGCGGCACCACCACGTGCACGGCCTCGGTCCCGACGATCGCAGCCTCCGTCACGTAGAGCACTATGCCCAGCCCAGTGGTCGATGTCTTCACAGTCGACGACAACAGAATGGTCACAGTGCGAGCACAGGACGTACGAAAGACGCGAATACCCCCGGTGGCCGAGCCACCGGGGGTATTCGTGATCAGTGCCGAGCGGGCCGCGAGGGCCGGTGCTCAGTGACCGTGGCCGTGCCCGTGGCCGCCGCCCGCGGCGGGGGCCTCTTCCTCGGGCCGCTCCACGACGAGCACCTCGGTGGTGAGGAGCATCCCCGCGATGGAGGCGGCGTTGGTGACGGCCGAGCGGGTGACCTTGACCGGGTCGATGACGCCCTGGGCCTTGAGGTCGCCGTAGGTGTCGGTCGCCGCGTTGTAGCCGGAGCCGGCGGGCAGCTCCTGCACCTTGGCGACGACGACGTAGCCTTCCTGGCCGGCGTTCTCGGCGATCCAGCGCAGCGGCTCGACCAGCGAGCGGCGCAGCGCCTCGGCGCCGGTGGCCTCGTCGCCGGTCAGGCCGAGGGACTCGAAGCCGTCCTTGGACACGTGCGCGAGCGCGGAGCCGCCGCCGGAGACGATGCCCTCCTCGATCGCGGCACGGGTCGCGGAGATCGCGTCCTCGAGCCGGTGCTTCTTCTCCTTGAGCTCGACCTCGGTGGCCGCGCCCACGCGGAGCACGCACACGCCGCCGGCGAGCTTCGCGAGCCGCTCCTGCAGCTTCTCGCGGTCCCAGTCGGAGTCGCTGTTGTCGATCTCGACCTTGATCTGGCGGACCCGGTCGGAGATCGCCTGGGCGTCGCCGAGGCCGTCCACGATGGTGGTGGAGTCCTTGGTGACGGTGATCCGGCGGGCCTGGCCGAGCACGTCCAGGCCGACGGAGTCGAGCTTGAGGCCGATGGCCTCGGACACGACCTGGCCGCCGGTCAGGATCGCGATGTCGCCGAGCATCGCCTTGCGGCGGTCGCCGAAGCCCGGAGCCTTGACGGCCACGGACAGGAACGTGCCGCGGATCTTGTTCGCGACGAGCAGGGCCAGGGCCTCGCCCTCGACGTCCTCGGCGATGACCAGCAGCGCCTTCTTGGACTGCGCGACCTTCTCGGCGAGCGGCAGGAACTCGTTGACCGAGCTGATCTTGCCTTCGACGACGAGCACGTAGGCGTCATCGAGGATGGCCTCCATGCGCTCGGGGTCGGTCACCATGTGCGGCGACAGGTAGCCCTTGTCGAACTGCAGGCCCTCGGTGAACTCCAGCTCCATGCCGAAGGTGTGGGCCTCTTCGACGGTGATGACACCGTCCTTGCCGACCTTGTCGAACGCCTCGGCGATCAGCTCGCCGATCACGGTGTCCTGCGCGGAGATCGCGCCGACGTTCGCGATGGCGGCCTTGTCGCCGACCTCGGTGGCCGACTTCAGCAGCAGGTCGGAGACGTGCTTGGCGGCGATGTCGATGCCGCGCTTGAGGCCCAGCGGGGAAGCGCCGGCGGCGACGTTGCGCAGGCCCTCGCGGACCAGCGCCTGCGCCAGGACCGTCGCCGTCGTGGTGCCGTCACCGGCGACGTCGTTGGTCTTGGTGGCGACTTCCTTGACGAGCTGAGCGCCCAGGTTCTCGTACGGGTTCTCCAGCTCGACCTCGCGGGCGATGGTGACACCGTCGTTGGTGATGGTGGGCGCGCCGAACTTCTTGTCGATGACGACGTTGCGGCCGCGCGGGCCGATCGTCACCTTGACGGCGTCGGCGAGAGCGTTGACGCCCCGCTCGAGGGCGCGGCGGGCGTCCTCGTCGAACTCCAGGATCTTGGCCATGTTCTGGGATTTCCCTCGTTGTCAAAAGCGCAACGCCCCGGCCGCCCAGACGGGCCGCCGGGGCGGAGCGCACAGCTTGTGGCTGGGCTACTTCTCTACGATCGCGAGAACGTCGCGGGCGGAGAGGACGAGGTAGTCCTGGCCGCTGTAACGGACTTCGGTGCCGCCGTACTTGGAGTACAGGACGACGTCGCCGACGGCGACGTCGAGCGGAACACGGGCGCCCTTGTCGTCGACCCGGCCGGGTCCGACGGCGAGAACGGTGCCCTCCTGGGGCTTCTCCTTGGCGGTGTCAGGGATGACCAGGCCGGAGGCGGTGGTGGTCTCGGCCTCGAGGGGCTGGACCACGATCCGGTCCTCGAGCGGCTTGAGAACAACCTTGGTGGCGGTCGACATGTCGAAACCTCCCCTTTGATTGTGATCTTGAAGATAACTTTGTCAGTCAGGAGGCGACTTCCGACCGGCCTGTCGTCGCGGGTGCCAGACCGGGCTCGTCGCTGTTGGCACTCACACTAGGAGAGTGCCAGTCATGGAGATTATGCCGTGACCTGGACCCAGTCAACCGGACTCTCGGTGAACGGCGGCCCTTACGGTGTCCATTATGGAGATCGACGGATTCGAGGAGCTGCTGACCCCCTCCGGCCAGGACGTTCTGCTCTCAGCGATGGAGTCCGATACGTCCGAGAAGGGGCTGCTCCGGTCGGCCACCAGGCTGCGCAGGGATCACTCCGCGTCACTGGTGTCCGCCGCACTCACCCAGGTGCGGCTCCGGCAGCGCGCCGCAGCCAAGTTCGGCCAGGACGCCGCCCGCATGTACTTCACGCCGCACGGGCTCGAGCAGTCCACCCGCGCCTCCGTCGCCCGCTACCGTGCCGGCCGGTTCACCGGACCCGTCCTGGAGCTGGGCTGCGGCATCGGCGGCGACCTCCTGCACCGGGCCAGGGCCGGGGTCGCGGGTCGCGGCGTCGACCTCGATCCGCTGACGGTCGCCGTGGCCCGCGCCAACCTCCGCGCCTTCGCCGTGGA
>NZ_BAAGZI010000110.1:0-15915 GCF_054778695.1 Actinocorallia lasiicapitis | reverse complement strand
GCGATGCAGAGCCGCTGCTGCTGGCCGCCCGACAGCCGCCGGTAGGGGGTCTTGGCGTGCTCGGTGAGGCCGAGGCGCTCCATCAGGGCGGCGGGCGGCAGCGGGACGGCGTGGAAGGCGGCCATCAGGTTCAGGAACTCGGCGGCGCTCGCGGTGCCCGGCACCCCGCCGGTCTGCGGCATGACCCCGATCCGCGGCTTGAGCGCGGGGTCGTCCGGGGCGAGGCCGAGGACGCGGACGGTGCCGGAGTCGTAGGGGCGGAACCCCTCGCAGATCTCGACGGTGCTGGTCTTGCCGGCGCCGTTGGGGCCGAGCAGGGCGGTGACCTCGCCGCGGGCGGCCGTCAGGGACAGGCCGTCGACCGCGGTGGCCGCGCCGTAGCGCTTGACCAGCCCGGAGATCTCGAGAGCGGGGGGTGTAGCCATGCGGCCGAGTCTAGATCCCGCCGGCCGTGCTTCTCGCCCGGCCCGACGGTAAAGAAACCACTCCGTGCTGGAGTGTCGTAACTCAACGTAACCACGTCCTGTGAGGGTGGGGGCCCATGGGCGCAGAACTGAGGCGGCTGCGGGTGCGCATCCGCTCCATCAAGTCGACGGCGAAGATCACCCGGGCGCAGGAGATGATCGCCGCGTCGAAGATCACCCGGGCGCAGCAGCGCCAGGCCGCCTCCGCGCCCTACGCCCGTCAGGTCACCCGCGCCGTCACCGCGCTGATCAGCCACCACGTCCCGCACAAGCACGCGCTGCTGAACCGGCGTCCCGACACCTCGCGGGTGGCGATCCTGCTGGTGACGAGCGACCGGGGGTTCTGCGGCGGCTACAACGCCAACGTGCTCCGGCACGGTCAGCAGCTCGCCGCCCAGCTCCGCGAGCAGGGGCGGGAGCCCGTGTTCTATGTCACGGGGCGGCGCGGGGTCGACAACTTCCGGTTCAACGAACGTCCCATGGCGGGTCAGTGGACGGGCCAGTCCGGCGAGCCCACCTACCACCAGGCCGCCGAGATCGGGCAGGCGCTGCTGGACGCGTTCCTGCGCAGGACGTCCGAGGGCGGGGTGGGCGAAGTCCACATCGTCTACACGCGGTTCGTGTCGATGCTGAGCCAGCAGCTCTCCGTCCGGCGGATCCTGCCCCTGGAGATCGAGGACGTCGACGCCGCCCCCGACGGGCAGGCCGTGGCGTCGTATGAGTTCGAGCCGTCCGTGGAGGAGGTCCTGGACGGGCTGATGGGCCAGTACGTGCGCGGCCGGGTCTGGAACATGCTGCTGGAGTCGGCGGCGTCGGAGCACGCGGCCCGCCGCCGGGCGATGATGTCGGCGACCGAGAACGCCAACGATCTGGTGACCAAGCTGACCCGGCAGGCCAACGAGGCCCGCCAGGCCGAGGTGACCAACGAGCTGAACGAGATCGTCGGCGGGGCCAACGCGCTGGCCGATTCGGCGAAGAGCGACTGACGCTCCCGCAACGGGTTTGGAAAATCCCCCAAAGGCCCGGTAAAACGTCCGTATCGCTCAAGCTGGGCGGTAACCGGACGTTTGGGGGAGCGGATGGCGC
The DNA here is from genome assembly GCF_054778695.1 of Actinocorallia lasiicapitis. Classification (NCBI taxonomy): domain Bacteria; kingdom Bacillati; phylum Actinomycetota; class Actinomycetes; order Streptosporangiales; family Thermomonosporaceae; genus Actinocorallia; species Actinocorallia lasiicapitis. The sequence continues at coordinate 14,365 of NZ_BAAGZI010000110.1, read as the reverse complement.
AGGAGCGGGTGCCGGGACGGGAGCGCGACGGGGCGGTCCTGACCGAGCACGAGCGGGCCGCGGTCGCGGCGATGGCCCGCCACGTGGCCGCCGAGGACCCCGAGTACCACGACCGGCTCAACCGCCTGGGCGGCTACGAGCTGAACCCGCTCGGCCTGCCCTCCCGCTGGGCCGCGCTGCCCGTCGCGATCATCGGCGCGATCCTCGCGTTCGGCGTGCTGTTCGCCGTGGTCGTCATGGACGGCAACGCCAGGAACGGCACCGTCGAGCAGTCACGGACCCACCTGCCCAAGTAGCGCGCCAACCCCCAGGCAAACCCCCGTTAAAGGCGGCCTAACGGCGACACAGCCACCGTTTTGGACGTTCCCGGCCAGGGCACGGACACCGATGCCGGGCGGAGCACTCCGCCCGCTTTTCTTGCGTCTGTGTGGTCGGGGGGCGGTATGGGAGAGCCGAAGGTCTCGGGCTCTAGCGCGACCGGGAAAGCGTTCTCGGAGATCGCCCCGGAGGATGCGGGGGCGTCCGGGAAGCTGGGGCTCGGGCAGTCCGTCGCCCTGGTCGTGGGCAACATCGTCGGGACCGGGATCTTTCTGCTCCCCGCCTCGCTCGCCGCGATCGGCACGGTCTCGATCCTGGTGCTCGGCCTGGTCACCATCGGCGCCATCGCCCTGGCGATCGTGTTCGGCAAGCTCGGCGGGCGCGTCCCGGCGAGCGGCGGGCCCTACGCCTACGCCCGCGACGCCTTCGGGGAGTTCGCGGGCTTCTGGGTCTCCTGGTCGTTCTGGCTGACGGCCTGGCTCGGCAACGCGGGCATCGCGTTCGCGTGGGTCGGCTACGTCAACTACTTCCTGCACTGGGACTCCACCTGGGGCAAGATCGCGATCGGTCTGGTCGGCCTGTGGATCCCGGCGTTCATCAACCTGACGGGCGTCAAGAACATCGGCCTGTTCCAGTCCGTCACCACCGTCTTCAAGTTCGTGCCGCTGATCTTCGTCGGCATCGTCGGGCTGTTCTTCGTCCAGGCCGACTACTTCCCGGCCTTCAACCAGCAGGGCGGCTCCACCTGGGCCGCGATCTCGCTGGCGGCCGGCCTGATCCTGTTCGCGTTCTCCGGGATGGAGAGCGTCACGATCGTCGCCGAGCGGATCAAGGACCCGAAGCGCAACATCGGCAAGGCGTCGATCTACGGTGTGCTCGCCTGCGCCGCGATGTACCTGCTGGCGACGGTCGCGGTCTTCGGCAACGTGCCGCACGACAAGCTCGCCTCGTCCGAGGCGCCGTTCGCCGACGCCATCAACCACATGTTCGGCGGCTCCGTCTGGGGCACCGTGATGGCGGTCTGCGCGATCATCTCCGGGATCGGCGCGCTGAACGGCTGGACCATGCTGGTCGCCGAGATGCCGCTGGCCGCCGCAAAGGACGGGATGTTCCCCAAGGCGTTCGCCAAGGAGTCCGGCAGGGGAGCCCCGGTCAACGGCATCATCATCGGCACCGCGCTCACCAGCCTGATGCTGCTGTACGCCTACCTCGGCTCCGAGAACGGCTTCAACACCATCCTGCTGCTGGCGTCCTTCACCACCGCGATCCCGTACTTCTTCTCGGCGGCCGCCCAGCTGTTCTGGCTGGTCACCGGCGGACGCGAGGTCAACAAGGGCCGGATGGCGCGCGACCTCGGCATCGCGGGACTCGCCCTGATCTTCGGCGCCTGGATCGTCTACGGCGCGGGGGCCGACGCCGCCCTCTACGGAATGCTCATGATGCTGGTCGGAGTCCCCGTCTACATCTGGGTGAAGGCCGGCCGCGGCGAGTACGGGCCCGGTGAGGGCGGCAAGAGCGGCACCACGTCCAAGACCCTTTCCTGACCACCCTCAAGCGGAGGACTGACAGACCATGACGTTCCACGTCGATTCCGAAGTCGGCAAGCTCAAGCAGGTCATGATCCACAAGCCGGAGCTGGCGCTGAAGCGGCTGACCCCGTCCAACAAGGACGACCTGCTCTTCGACGACGTGCTCTGGGTGGAGCGCGCCGGCGAGGAGCACGACGAGTTCCGCGCCCTGCTGGAGGGCCGCGGAGTCAAGACCTACATGCTGGGCGACCTGCTGCGCGAGACCGTCGGCATCCCCGAGGCCAAGAAGCACATCCTGGACGGCATCATCGACGTCCGCTGGTTCGGCCCGCTGGCCACCGACGCGATCCGCAACGCCCTGGACGCGATGCCCGACGCCGAGCTCCAGCAGGTCCTGACCGGCGGCATCACCAAGCGCGAACTGCTCCAGCTCATCCCCGAGCCGAAGTCGATCGCCTTCCACTCGATGGACATGGACGACTTCGTCCTGCCGCCGCTGCCCAACCACCTGTTCACCCGCGACACCTCGTGCTGGATCTACGACGGCGTCTCGATCAACGCGATGCGCAAGAAGGCGCGGATGCGCGAGACGGTGAACATGGAGGCGATCTACAAGTACCACCCGATGTTCGCGCCGGGCTACGACCGGCCGGACGCGGGCGGCTTCCATGTCTGGAACTACGGGACGCCGATGGCGCCGGCCACCATCGAGGGCGGCGACGTCCTGGTGATCGGCCGTGGCGCCGTCCTGATCGGCATGTCGGAGCGGACCCAGCCGCAGGCCGTGGAGATGCTCGCGCAGAAGCTGTTCCAGGCGGGGTCCGCCCAGAAGATCGTGGCGCTGAACATGCCGAAGGCCCGTGCGTTCATGCACCTCGACACGGTGATGACCATGGTCGACTACGGCGTGTTCACCAAGTACGCGGGCATGGGGATGCTGCCGTCGTACACGATCGAGCCGGGCGACAACGAGAAGGAACTGAAGGTCACCGACCACGCCGCCGACGACATGCACAAGGCGATCGGCAGGGCGCTCGGCCTCGACGACATCAAGATCCTCACCGCGACCCAGGACGTCATGGCGGCCGAACGCGAGCAGTGGGACGACGGCTGCAACGTGCTCGCGCTGGAGCCGGGCGTCGTCGTCGCCTACGAGCGGAACACGACCTCCAACAACTTCCTGCGCAAGAACGGCGTCGAGGTGCTGACGATCCGCGGCAGCGAGCTCGGCCGCGGCCGGGGCGGGCCGCGCTGCATGTCCTGCCCGATCGAGCGCGAAGCCTGAACCGACCTTCACCACTTCTTTTTCGGGGGAAAGAGAACCATGGCGTTCAATCTGCGTGGCCGCAGTTTCCTGAAGGAGCTGGACTTCACTCCCAAGGAGTGGCGGTTCCTGCTCGAGCTCTCGGCCGAGCTGAAGGCCGCGAAGTACTCCGGCACCGAGACCCAGCTCCTCAAGGGCAAGAACATCGCGCTGATCTTCGAGAAGACCTCGACGCGCACCCGCTGCTCGTTCGAGGTCGCCGCCCACGACCAGGGCGCCCATGTGACCTATCTCGACCCGACCGGCTCGCAGATCGGCCACAAGGAGTCGATGAAGGACACCGCCCGGGTGCTGGGCCGCTTCTACGACGGCATCGAGTACCGCGGCAAGGAGCAGCACGCCGTCGAGGAGCTCGCGCAGTGGTCGAACGTCCCGGTCTGGAACGGGCTGACCGACGAGTGGCACCCGACCCAGATGCTGGCCGACCAGCTCACGATGATGGAGCACTCCACCAAGCCGCTCCGTGAGATCTCCTACGCCTACGTCGGCGACGCCCGGTTCAACATGGCGAACTCCTACATCGCGGCGGGCGCGCTGACCGGCCAGGACGTCCGGATCGTCGCGCCGAAGTCGCTCTGGCCCGACCAGGACATGGTCGTCAAGCCGGCCAAGGAGGTCGCCGCCCAGACCGGCGCGAAGATCACCATCACCGAGGACGTGGCCGAGGGCGTCAAGGGCGTCGACTTCATCTGCACCGACGTGTGGGTGTCGATGGGCGAGCCCAAGGACGTCTGGAATGAGCGGATCAAGCTGCTCCGCCCCTACCAGGTCAACGCCGCGATGATGGCGAAGACCGGCAACCCGGACACCAAGTTCATGCACTGCCTGCCGGCGTTCCACGACCGCAACACCACGGTCGGCGAGGACATCTACGAGAAGACCGGGATGGACGCCCTCGAGGTGACCGACGAGGTCTTCGAGTCGCACCGCTCCGTCGTCTTCGACGAGGCCGAGAACCGGATGCACACGATCAAGGCGGTCATGGTCGCCACCCTGGGGAACTGACCGTGCGCGTCGTGGTCGCCCTGGGGGGCAACGCGCTGCTCAAGCGCGGGGAGAAGCCGGACGCCTCGACCCAGATCGAGAACGTGCGGACGGCCGTCAGATCGCTCGCGCCGCTGGCCGAACGGCATGAGGTGATCATCACTCATGGGAACGGGCCGCAGGTCGGGGTGCTCGCGCTGGAGAGCGTCAACGACGAGAGCCTGTCGGCGCCCTACCCGCTCGACACGATCGGCGCCGAGACCCAGGGCATGATCGGCTACTGGATGCTCCAGGCCCTGCAGAACGCGCTGCCGGGCCGCCAGGTCATCGCCATGGTCAACCAGACCCTCGTGTCGGCCGTCGACCCGGCGTTCGACGACCCCACCAAGTTCGTCGGCGAGGTCTACGACGAGGCCGAGGCCAAGAAGATGGCCGCCGCCTACGGCTGGAAGGTCAAGCCGGACGGGCAGTACTGGCGGCGGGTCGTCCCGTCGCCGCAGCCGCAGCGGGTCGTGGAGACCCGGCTGATCCGCCAGCTCGTGCGCAGCGGTTCGGTCGTGATCTGCGCGGGCGGCGGCGGGGTCCCCGTGGTCCGCAACGCCCAGGGCCAGCTCGAGGGCGTCGAAGCGGTCATCGACAAGGACCTCACCGGGGCGATGCTCGCCGAGTCGCTGGAGGCCGACGCCTTCCTCATCCTCACCGACGTGCCCGAGGTGATGCGGAACTTCGGGACGCCGCAGCAGGAGCCGATCCGCCACACCACCCCGCACGAGCTGCGCGCCGAGGACTTCCCGGCCGGCTCGATGGGGCCGAAGGTCGAAGCGGTCTGCGGGTTCGTCGAGCGGACCGGCGACATGGCGGCGATCGGCGCCCTCGACAAGGTCGAGGAGATCCTCGCCGGCACCTCCGGGACGATCATCACGCCGAACGCCACCTGGCCGCTGGCCAGCACTCTGTAAAGGAGCACCGCGTGGCCACGACGTTCTGGCACAGCCTGTGGCGGACGAAACCGGTCGACCAGATCGTCCGTGAAGGAGGTGACGGGGAGGGCGGCGGGCTCAAGCGCTCGATGGGCCTGCTCTCGCTGACCTTCTTCAGCGTCGGGGCCACCCTGGGCACCGGCATCTTCGTCGTGATGGGCGAGGCGACCCCGAAGGCGGGGCCCGCGGTCGTGCTGGCCTTCGCCCTGTCGGCGGTGACGGCCCTGTTCTCGGCCCTGTCGTACGCGGAGCTGGCGGGGACGATCCCGGTGTCGGGCTCGTCCTACTCCTACACCTACGCCACCATGGGCGAGCTGGTCGCCTGGGTCTGCGGCTGGTGCCTGCTGCTGGAGTACGGGGTGTCGGTGTCGGCGGTCGCCGTCGGCTGGGGGCAGTACCTGAACGACTTCCTGGACAAGGCGTTCGGGTTCAAGATCCCCGAGGCGATCTCCCAGCCCGTCGGGCACGGCGGCGTGGTGAACCTGACGGCCGTCGCGGTCGTCATGGCGATGACCATCCTGCTGACGCGGGGCGTCTCCGACAGCGCGAAGGTCAACACCTTCATGGTGTTCTTCAAGCTGGTGCTGCTGGCGTTCTTCTGCGTGGTCGCTTTCACCGGGTTCGAGTCGGGCAACCTCACCCCGTTCCTGCCGCTGGGCATGGCGGGCGTGAGCGCGGCGGCCTCCCAGGTGTTCTTCTCCTACATCGGCTTCGACGCCGCGTCCACGGCCGGCGAGGAGGCCAAGAACCCCAAACGGGACCTGCCGCTGGCCATCATCCTGTCCCTGGTGATCGTCACGATCGTCTATGTGGCGGTGGCGCTGGCCTCGGTCGGCGCGATGCCCTGGCAGGACCTGAAGGACGACACCGAGGCGTCGCTCTCGGCGATCCTCGAGGACGTCACGGGGGTGGCGTGGCCGTCGATGATCCTGTCGCTGGGCGCCGTCATCGCGATCACCAGCGTGGTGCTGACCGTCCTGTACGGCCAGACCCGCATCCTGTTCGCGATGTCCCGCGACGGCCTGATCCCGAAGGTCTTCCAGAAGGTCCACCCGCGGACCGCGGCGCCGGTCGAGAACACCCTGATCGTCGGGGTCGTGGTCTCGGTGCTGGCCGCGCTGGTGCCGCTCGACAAGCTCACCGAGGCCACCAGCATCGGCACACTGTTCGCGTTCGCCCTGGTCAACATCGGTGTGATCGTGCTGCGGCGGACCAAGCCCGATCTGCCGCGCGGCTTCCGCACCCCGCTGTACCCGATCACCCCGATCCTCGGCGTCCTGTTCTGCCTGTGGGTGATGCGCGGGCTGGACGGGGTCACCTGGGTGGTGTTCGCGTTCTGGACCCTCGGCGGGCTGGCCGTCTACTTCCTGTACAGCAGGAAGCGGTCGCGGCTGAACACGGCGGGATCCGACTCCGGCACGAAGGAGCTGAACTGACATGGTCGCCACCCGGGTGCTCGTCGGCTACGAGCCCGACAAGCGCGGCGAGGACGCCCTGGCCCTGGCCGCGCTGATCGCCGGCGGCCGCGGCGTCGAGGTCGTGGTGGGCGTGGTGCGGACCGCGGTCTCGGAGAGCCCCGGCCCCGGCCGGGTCGACGCCGAGTGGGAGAACTACCTCAACGCCCAGGCCGCCGACAACGCCGCCAAGGCCGTCGCGCTGCTGGCCGATCGCGGGGTCACCGATCCCGAAGTGGTGATCGGCAGCGGCAGGGCCAGCGGCAAGGGCCTGGTGAAGCTGGCCGCGAAGGCGAAGTGCGATCTGATCGTCGTGGGGTCCGCGCCGGGCGGGCCGCGCACCGGGATCTCGCTGGGCAGCACCGCCGACCAGCTCCTGCACTCCTCGCCCGTCCCGGTCCTGCTCGCGCCGAAGGGCTACGCGGGGCTGGAGCTGGCGGCCTTCGACCGGGTGACCGTCGCCTATCTGCGCAGGCCGGACACCGCCCACGCCGTCGAGCTGGCCTCCGCGTTCGCCGCCCGCCGCAAGATCCCGCTGCGGCTGCTGACCATCGCGATCGGCCACGCCGCCCGGGGCAAGGCGGCGGCGCTCGCCGACGAACAGCTGCGCCGCGCGGTGGGGGCGCTCGAAGCCGATCTGGCCGAGGTCGCCGAGGAGACCGCGCACGGCACCCGGCTCACCAAACGGCAGATCGTCACCGAGGTGGTCGAGGGCCGCGACGCGGCCACCGCACTCGCCGCGGCCGACTGGACCCCGGGAGATCTGCTCGTCTGCGGCTCCTCCACGGCGGGCCCGATCCGCAAGGTCTTCATGGGCGACATGAGTCTGAAGATCATTCGCGCGGCTCCCTGCCCGGTGATCGTCGTCCCGCGAATGCACCGCTGATTCTTAGGTAAGGCTTGCTTAAGTAAGGCTTACCTGCGTGAGACGGAACACCGCCGTTCGTTTGTGTACGGGGAATGAATTACGGCACACTGATGTTGTGAAAAACATGCCCGAGGCCACGCCGCAGGTCACGGCCGGTACCGCTCCGTCGGTCCCGGCTGGATCCGCCGTGCCCCGGGCCGAGCGGGACACGCGTGCGCGTGTGGCCCGGCTCATTCTGGAGCACGGCCCCGTCGCGGCCTCCGCGCTGGGGGAACGGCTCGGGCTCACGCCCGCGGCCGTCCGGCGCCATCTCGACGCGCTGCTGGCCGAAGGCATGATCGAGACCCGCAGGGCCCGTCCCACCGCCTCGCGCGGCCGGGGCAGGCCCGCCAAACTGTTCGCGATCACCGATACCGGGCGCACCAACTTCGTGCACGCCTATGATGACCTCGCCTCCAGTGCTCTGCGATTCCTCGCGGAGAAGGCGGGGCCCGAGGCCGTCACGGAATTCGCGCGCAGCCAGATCGCGGATCTCGAACGGCGCTACGCTCCGGAACTGCAAGCACTACCACCGCAGCAGCGCGTCAAGGCCCTGGCCGAGGCGCTGTCGGCGGACGGCTACGCGGCCGCGGCCGGACAGGCACCCCATGTGTTGGGCGGAGCTCAGCTCTGCCAGCACCACTGTCCGGTGGCGCACGTCGCCGAGCAGTTCCCGCAGTTGTGCGAGGCGGAGACGGAGGCGTTCGGGCGGATGCTCGGCACCCCGGTCCAGCGTCTCGCCACCATCGCCCACGGCGACGGTGTCTGCACCACCCACGTGAGCCCGACATCTCACGGGGTTAACACGGATAACGAGGAGTCCGGAGGGATCTCCCTATGACTACGGCAGCCAACCCTGAGCTCGAGGGGCTGGGTAATTACAAGTACGGCTGGGCCGACTCCGACACGGCAGGCGCCGCGGCGAAGCGCGGTCTGTCCGAGGCGGTCGTCCGCGACATTTCAGCGAAGAAGAACGAGCCCGAATGGATGCTCGAGCTTCGGCTGAAGGGTCTGCGCCTGTTCGGCAAGAAGCCGATGCCGTCCTGGGGCTCCGACCTCTCCGACATCCACTTCGACAACATCAAGTACTTCGTGCGGTCCACCGAGAAGCAGGCCGAGTCCTGGGAGGACCTGCCCGAGGACATCAAGAACACCTACGACCGGCTGGGCATCCCCGAAGCGGAGAAGCAGCGGCTGATCGCGGGCGTCGCGGCGCAGTACGAGTCCGAGGTCGTCTATCACAAGATCCGTGAGGACCTTGAGGAGAAGGGCGTCATCTTCCTGGACACCGACACCGGCCTGCGCGAGCACCCGGAGATCTTCCAGGAGTACTTCGGCTCCGTGATCCCCGTCGGCGACAACAAGTTCGCCGCGCTGAACACGGCCGTGTGGTCCGGCGGATCGTTCATCTACGTCCCCAAGGGCGTGCAGGTCGAGATCCCGCTCCAGGCCTACTTCCGGATCAACACCGAGAACATGGGCCAGTTCGAGCGGACCCTGATCATCGTCGACGAAGACGCCTACGTGCACTACGTCGAGGGCTGTACCGCGCCGATCTACAAGTCGGACTCGCTGCACTCGGCCGTCGTGGAGATCATCGTGAAGAAGGGCGGCCGCTGCCGCTACACGACGATCCAGAACTGGTCGAACAACGTCTACAACCTGGTGACCAAGCGCGCCGTCGCCTACGAGGGCGCGACCATGGAATGGGTCGACGGCAACATCGGCTCCAAGGTCACCATGAAGTACCCGGCGATCTACCTGATGGGCCCGCACGCCAAGGGCGAGACCCTGTCCATCGCCTTCGCGGGCGAGGGCCAGCACCAGGACGCCGGCGCCAAGATGGTGCACTGCGCCCCGCACACCTCCTCTTCGATCATCTCCAAGTCGGTGGCGCGTGGCGGCGGCCGCACCTCCTACCGGGGCCTGATCCAGATCCAGGAGGGCGCCGAGCACTCCAAGTCGACCGTGAAGTGCGACGCGCTGCTCGTCGACCAGATCTCCCGCTCCGACACCTACCCCTACGTCGACGTCCGCGAGGACGACGTGGAGATGGGCCACGAGGCCACCGTCTCCAAGGTCTCGGAGAACCAGCTCTTCTACCTCATGAGCCGCGGCATGACCGAGGACGAGGCCATGGCGATGATCGTCCGCGGGTTCGTGGAGCCGATCGCGCGTGAGCTGCCGATGGAATACGCACTCGAGCTCAACCGGCTCATCGAACTGCAGATGGAAGGGGCCGTCGGCTGATGGGCCTGAATGATCAGCACGGAGTTAAGCCCGTTTCGTCGCTTAACGCCGTGGCGTCTTTTGATGTCGCCGACTTCGAGGTCCCCTCGGGTCGTGAAGAGGAGTGGCGGTTCACCCCGCTGCGCCGTCTTCGGGGTCTGCACGACGGGTCCGCGGTCGCCGACGGCAAGATCATTGTCGTCGTCGACGCGGCGCCCGAGGTGACCGTCGAGACCGTGGGCCGGGGTGACGCCCGGGTCGGGTCGGGCTACACGCCGACCGACCGGATCTCCGCCCAGGCCTACAGCTCCTACCAGCAGGCCACCGTGGTCACCGTCCCGCGCGAGGCCGTCGCCTCGGTGCCGACGATCATCCGGCTGCGCGGCGAGTCCGCCGACCACGCCGCCTACGGCCACATCACGATCATCGCGGAGCCGTTCTCCCGGGCGACGATCGTCCTCGACCACTCCGGTTCGGCCACCTACGCCGACAACGTGGAGTTCGTCGTCGGCGACCAGGCCGAACTGAACGTGATCTCGCTCCAGGACTGGGCGTCGGACGCGGTGCACGTCTCGCACCAGCACGCCCACCTGGGCAAGGACGCCAAGTTCACCGGCTTCAACGTGACGCTCGGCGGCAACCTCGTCCGGCTCCGCCCCGCGGTCTCCTACCACGGCCAGGGCGGCGACGCCGAGCTGTACGGCATCTACTTCGTGGACGCGGGACAGCACCTGGAGCACCGGCTGCTCGCCGACCACTCGGTGCCGAACTGCAAGTCCCGGGTGGACTACCGCGGCGCCCTGCAGGGCGACGACGCGCACGCCGTCTGGATCGGCGACGTGGTGATCCGCGCCGAGGCCGAGGGCACCGACACCTACGAGCTCAACCGCAACCTCGTCCTCACCGACGGCACGCGGGTCGACTCGGTGCCCAACCTTGAGATCCTCACCGGCGAGATCGTCGGCGCGGGCCACGCCTCGGCGTCCGGCCAGCTCGACGACCAGCACGTGTTCTACCTCCAGGCCCGAGGGATCCCGGCCGGCGAGGCCAAGCGCATGGTCGTGCGCGGCTTCCTCAACGCCCTGATCCAGAAGATCGAGCTGCCTGAGCTGCGCGAGCGGGTCGAGGCCGCGATCGACGCGGAGCTGGGCATCGTCGTCGTGTCCGAGGACGAGTGATGGGCGGGTTCGTCCGGGTCTGCCCGCTCGCCGAGATCGCCGAGGACCAGCCGATGGCCGTCGAGATCGACGACACGCCCGTCGTGCTGGTGAAGACCGAGGGCTCGGTGTTCGCGATGAACGACATCTGCTCGCACGCCGAGGTCTCGCTCTCCGAGGGCGAGGTCTACAACGGCACCCTGGAGTGCTGGCTGCACGGATCCTGCTTCGACCTGCGGACCGGCAAGCCCACCAACCCGCCTGCCACGCAGGCCGTACCTACTTACCGAGTGAAGATCGAGACCGGCGAAGACGGCGGCGAGCACGTGTACGTCAATGTCGCTGAGTCGTCCGAATATGGGGAGTCCTGAACATGGCCACGCTGGAGATCCGCGACCTGCACGTGACGGTCGCCGACAAGGAGATCCTGAAGGGCGTCAACCTGACCGTCCGCGCTGGGGAGACCCACGCGATCATGGGCCCGAACGGCTCCGGCAAGTCGACGCTCGCCTACGCGATCGCGGGGCACCCGAAGTACACCGTCACCAGCGGCACCGTCACCCTCGACGGTGAGGACGTGCTGGCGATGTCGGTGGACGAGCGGGCCCGCGCCGGCCTGTTCCTGGCCATGCAGTACCCCGTCGAGGTGCCGGGCGTCTCGGTCGCGAACTTCCTGCGCACCGCCGTGACGGCCGTCAAGGGCGAGGCGCCCAAGCTCCGGGTCTTCTCCAAGGACCTCAAGGAGTCGATGGCCCAGCTCCAGATGGACCCGGCGTTCGCGCAGCGCAACGTCAACGAGGGCTTCTCCGGCGGTGAGAAGAAGCGCCACGAGATCCTCCAGCTCGAACTGCTCAAGCCGAAGATCGCCGTGCTCGACGAGACCGACTCCGGCCTCGACGTCGACGCGTTGAAGGTCGTCTCCGAGGGCGTCAACCGGTTCTCCGCCGACGGCGAGACCGGCGTCCTGCTGATCACGCACTACACGCGGATCCTGCGCTACGTGAAGCCGGACTTCGTGCACGTCTTCGCCGACGGCAAGATCGTCGAAGAGGGCGGGCCCGAGCTGGCCGACCTGCTGGAAGCCGAAGGCTACGAGAAGTACGTCGGCAAGGCGGGAGTCTGATCATGGGACTTCTGGCGGAGGAGATCAGGAAGGACTTCCCGATCCTGGGCCGCACGGTCCGGAACGGCAACCCTCTCGTCTACCTGGACTCCGGTGCGACCTCGCAGAAGCCGCGCCAGGTTCTGGACGCCGAGCGCGAGTTCTACGAACAGCACAACGCCGCCGTCCACCGGGGGGCGCACCTGCTGGCCGAGGAGGCGACCGACGCGTTCGAGAACGCGCGGGCGACCATCGGCCGGTTCATCGGCGCGCCCGCCGGTGAGATCGTGTTCACCAAGAACGCGACCGAGGGCATCAACCTCGTCGCGTACGCGCTGAGCAACGCCACCACCTTCGGGCCGTCCGCGGAACGCTTCAAGGTCGGCCCCGGCGACGAGATCATCGTCACCGAGATGGAGCACCACGCCAACCTGGTGCCGTGGCAGGAGCTCTGCCGCCGCACCGGCGCGACCCTCCGCTGGTTCGGGCTCACCGACGACGGCAGGCTCGACCTGTCGAACATCGACGAGCTGATCACCGAGCGCACCAAGCTGGTGGCGCTCACCCAGCAGTCGAACGTCCTGGGAACGGTCAACCCCGTCAAGGAGATCGCCGAGAAGGCGCACGCCGTCGGGGCGCTCGTCCTGGTCGACGGCGCGCAGTCAGTTCCGCACCTCCCCGTCGACGTGACCGAGCTCGGCGCCGACTTCCTGGTCTTCTCCGGCCACAAGATGCTGGGCCCCCTGGGCATCGGCGTCCTGTGGGGCCGGCGGGAGCTGCTGGAGTCGATGCCGCCGTTCATCACCGGCGGATCCATGATCGAGATCGTCCAGCTCGAGCAGTCGACCTACGCGGCGCCGCCGCAGCGGTTCGAGGCCGGCGTCCCGATGACGGCCCAGGCCGTCGGGCTCGCCGCCGCCTGCGACTACCTCACCGAACTCGGCATGGACCGGGTCGTCGAGCACGAGCACCTGCTCGCCGTCTACGCGCTGGAGCAGCTCGGCCAGATCCCCGGCGTCCGGATCATCGGCCCCGCGGACTCGGCGGCGCGCGGCGCGACCGTGTCGTTCGTCGTCGACGGGATCCACCCGCACGACGTCGGCCAGGTCCTCGACGATCTGGGCATCGCGGTACGGGTCGGGCACCACTGCGCGTGGCCGCTCTGCCGCCGCTACGGAATACCCGCGACCACCCGGGCGTCGTTCTATGTGTACAACACGCTGAGCGATGTGGACGTGCTGGCCGAGGGCGTCCGGAAGGCCCAGCAGTTCTTCGGAGTGGCCTGAGATGCAGCTTGAATCCATGTACCAGGAGATCATCCTGGATCACTACCGGAACCCCCAGCACAAGGGGCTCCGCAGCCCGTACGAGGCCGAGGTCCACCATGTGAACCCGACCTGCGGCGACGAGATCACGCTCCGCGTGCACCTCGACGGGACGACCGAGGACGCGACCATCGCCGACGTGTCCTACGAGGGGCAGGGCTGCTCGATCAGCCAGGCCAGCGCCTCGGTGATGGCCGACCTGATCATCGGGAAGACCGTCAAGGAAGCCCTCGTCCTCAACGACGAGTTCCTCGCGCTCATGCAGTCGCGCGGCGAGCTCGTCCCGGATGAGGAGACGCTGGAAGACGCGGTCGCCTTCGCGGGCGTGTCGAAGTACCCCGCCCGCGTCAAGTGCGCCCTTCTAGGCTGGATGGCCTGGAAGGACGCGACCTCCCAGACCTTGGAGAAGTCCGCATGAGTGACCCCGTTGTGGCAGAAGAGAACGTGACGGAAGTGAATGTGACGGAAGAGAACGTCACCGGGGGAGAGGACGCCGTTCTGGACGCCCTCACCGGTGGCGCCCTGGACGACGAGACCGAGCAGATCCTTGAGGCGCTCCGTGACGTCGTCGACCCTGAGCTCGGCATCAACGTCGTCGACCTGGGCCTGATCTACGGCGTCAACGTGTCGGAGACCGAGGGCAAGAGACTCCTCACCGTCGACATGACGCTGACCTCGGCGGCGTGCCCGCTGACCGACGTCATCGAGGACCAGGCCAACTCGGCCACCGCCGACCTGGTCGACGAACTCAAGATCAACTGGGTGTGGCTGCCGCCGTGGGGGCCCGACAAGATCACCGATGATGGTCGGGAGCAGCTCCGCGCGCTCGGCTTCAACGTCTGATCTGCCCGCTCCACGAAGGTCCTGGTCCGCTCGCGGACCAGGACCTTCGTCGCTGTTTGACGCAGGCGGGGGAGTGTCGTAAGCTCGACTCTTGTGCCCCTGACGGGTGCGGACATCGATGCGGTCTTCGGATCGGGATGGCCGACCGAGCGGGCCGAACCGCCAGAAAATCGAAGGTGTGCTACTGCATTGCCTTTTATGGAATGGCTAGTG
>NZ_BAAGZI010000109.1:0-16124 GCF_054778695.1 Actinocorallia lasiicapitis | reverse complement strand
TGGCACCGGCGAGCTGACCGCGATCGCGCTGGCCTCCGCCGACGGCGACGCCGTCCACTTCGACCCGGCCGCCGTCGACCCTGCCGACGAGCAGGCGCTGGCGGGATGGCTGGCCGATCCGGCCGCCACCAAGGTCATCCATGACGCCAAGGGCCCGCTCCTGGCCTTCGCGGCACGCGGTCTGCCGGTCGCCGGGATCGCCGACACCGCCCTGTCCTCCTATCTGGTCGCCCCCGACCAGCGCGCCTACGACCTGGGCGAGCAGGTGCTCCGTTACCTGCACCGCGAGCTGCGCGAGGAGGCCGAGGAGAGCGGCCAGCTCAGCCTCGACGGCGGCGACGAGAACTCGGCCGCCCAGGAGCTGGCGGTGCGGGCCCGTGCCGTGGTCGATCTGGCCGAGGCGCTGGACGGCGAGCTGGAGCGGCGTGGCGCGGCCAAGCTGCTCGCCGACATGGAGCTGCCGCTGGTCGACATCCTCGCCCGGATGGAGCAGGCCGGGATCGCGGTCGACGGCGACCATCTGGCCGGTCTGTCGGCCACGCTCGGCGGCCAGGCCAAGGAGGTGGAGCAGGGCGCGTTCGACGCGGTCGGCCACGAGTTCAACCTCGGCTCCCCCAAGCAGGTCCAGCAGGTGCTGTTCGACGAGCTGAACCTGCCGAAGACCAAGAAGACCAAGACGGGCTACACCACCGACTCCGAAGCGCTGACCACGCTCCTGGAGAGGGACGGCCATCCGGTGCTGGAGCGGATCCTGCGCTGGCGCGAGGTCGCCAAGCTCAAGTCGATCGTCGATTCGCTGATCCCGCTGGCCGACGACACCGGCCGGATCCACACCACGTTCAACCAGACCGTCGCGGCGACGGGGCGTCTGTCGTCGACCGATCCGAACGTGCAGAACATCCCGGCCCGCACCGAGGAAGGGCGCCAGATCCGGGAGGCGTTCACCGTCGGATCCGGGTACGAGTGCCTGCTGACGGCCGACTACAGCCAGATCGAACTGCGGATCATGGCACATCTCTCCGGCGACCAGGCGCTGATCGAGGCGTTCGAGTCCGGCGCGGACTTCCACACGATCACCGCGGCGAAGGTGTTCTCGGTCGAGCCGCAGGACGTCACCACCGAGCTGCGCAGCAAGATCAAGGCGATGAACTACGGGCTGGCCTACGGGCTCTCGGAGTTCGGGCTGTCGCAGCAGCTCCGGATCTCCCCCGGTGAGGCGCGCCAGCTCAAGGAGGAGTACTTCGAGGTGTTCGGCGGGATCCGCGACTACCTCGGCCAGGTCGTCGCGGAGGCCAGGCGCGACGGCTACACCGAGACCATCCTCGGCCGCCGCCGCTACCTGCCCGACCTCAACTCCGACAACCGGCAGCGGCGCGAGATGGCCGAGCGGATGGCGCTCAACGCCCCGGTCCAGGGGTCGGCGGCCGACATCATCAAGGTCGCGATGATCAAGGTGGACGCCGCGTTGCGGGCCTCTGATCTGACGTCGCGGATGCTGCTCCAGGTCCACGACGAACTGATCTTCGAGGTGTCCCCCGGCGAGCTGGAGCCGCTGCGCAAGCTGGTCAGGACGGAGATGGAGTCGGCCTACACGCTGACGGCGCCGCTCGAGGTCTCGATGGGGCACGGCCGTAGCTGGTACGACGCCGCCCACTGACCGTGACCAATTGATCATGGCCAATCCCCCCATAGCATGACGATTCAGGCACTCAGGCCGCCTACCGTGGTTCTTCATGGGAACCGGGGGGCGGCCTGTGCGCCGGAACGTCTTGCTCGTGCCCGCTGTGCTCGTGGTGGCGCTGCTGGTCGTGATCGCGGTGCAGATGGTGCGGCCGCTGCCCGGCCCCCGGGTACTGCTGGCCATCCCCGCCACGCAGGTGTTCCCCGGAACCGAGCCGAAAGTCGCGGTGCCGGCGGGCGGGCAGGCGGCCGTCGAGGTGGACGGGCTCGGCACCCTGGCCGCGTCCGGGGCGCAGACCCCGACCCCCACGGCGAGCGTCGCCAAAGTCATGACGGCCTATCTGTTCCTGAAGGCGCATCCGCTCGCGCCCGGCCAGGACGGCCCGTCCTTCACCGTCTCAGCCGAGGAGGCGGCGCGGCTCCCCTGGCGCAAGAAACGCGACGAGACCCTGATCAACGTGCGGGCCGGCGAGGTGTTCACCGTCCGCAAGTCGCTTCAGGCGCTGATGACGGTGTCGGCGAACAACATCGCCCACGAGATCGCCCGCTGGGACTCCGGCGACGGGCCGGGGTTCGTCGCGAAGATGAACGACACCGCCCGCGCGCTCGGCATGACCGGCACCACGTACACCGATCCGAGCGGCTACGAGCCGAGCACCGTCAGCACGGCCGCCGACCAGGTGAAGCTGCTCAAGGCGGCGTTCGCGCTGCCGGAGTTCGAGCAGATCGTCAACCTGACCTCCTACACCGACTCCAGCGGCGAGACCAGGCAGGCGGGCAACCAGCTCCTCGGCCAGGACGGCGTGATCGGCGGCAAGACCGGCTACACGAGCGTCGCGGGCGCCAACTACGTGTTCGCGGCCCGTGAGACCGAGGGCACCGCCAGCACCCTGATCTTCGGCGCGGTCCTGCACCAGCCCGCGGGGCAGGGCACCGCGCCCGCCCTGGACGCCGCCCGCACCCTGATCCGCTCGGCCCACGACACCGTCACCGGGATCAAGGTCGCCGCCAAGGGCGACACCGTCGCGCGGCTCGACACCGGGCTCGGCCACCGGACGGCGCTGCTGGCCCCCGCCGACATCACCGTCCTCGGCTGGGCGGGCCGCACCGTCCCCGTCCACGCCGCGCTGTCCGGACGTGTCGCCAACCTGACGACCGGAACCACCTCCGCGACCGGAACCCCACCGGTCCCGCTGATCCCGGCGGCCCGCCCCACCGAACCCGATTTCCTTGATCGCGCGCTCCGGCTGGGGTGACGGAGCGTGTAATTCTCACGGCCGCCCTGTGGACGAGTGGTTGCGCTGTGGATAAGCCTGTGGGTTTCGGTCTGTTTCGTACCCGGTTAGCCAGAGCCTTTGCGCGAGAGCCGTCCGGCTCGCTACGGTGTCGGGAGTGGGCCTGGAAACCGCTGAGTAGATAACGCATACGACCGGGGAAGGGGTATGCGGCCCCAAAGGCGGCTTCCAGGCCCGTGCCCTTTTCGGCCGTCCTCATTGCCGGTTCCGCCGCAGGGTCTGGTCGGCGGCCGGGCCTGCGCGTAGGGTCGCAACCATGATCCGTTTCGGGTTCGCGGCCGTCGTCGTGTGCTGCGGGGTGCTGCTGGCGGGCTGTGGCGGCACGCCGGACGATCAGGGGCCGCGCCCCGAGGTGTACGACGAGCCCGCGCGGACCGTCCGGCCCGACGAACGCGCCTACCCGGCGCAGACCCGCACCAGCGGCGAGATCGAGTTCCGGGTGCTGGGCGTCACCACGGGGATCACGGCGGTGGCGGGCAGCCATATCGAGATCCCGTCGGTGCACGGGCAGGACGTCAGGGTCAGGATCGCGGTCCGCAACACCGGCCGCACCAACTTCTACCTGCACATCGGCGAGCAGCGCCTGGCCACGGCCGACGGCCGCACCCACCCGCCCGACACCGAGACGATGCGCCTCAAACGCCAGCCCCTGGACGAGGTGGAGATCGGCGCGAACGTGCGGGTCGAGTTCGATCTGTGGTGGGACATCGACGCGGCCGCCGTCCCGCGGACGGTGAAGCTGCTCGGCACGTCGCCCTACTCGGTGAACGACCCGCCGACCGCCGACTTCCCCCTGCCCTGAGACGGGCGGAGCCCCGGACGGATGACCGTCCGGGGCTCCCGCGGCGTGTGCCGGCGTGTCGTCAGAGGACCTTGGAGAGGAACTCGCGGGTCCGGGGGTGCTGCGGGTTGGCGAGGACGTCGCGGGGGGCGCCCGTCTCCACCACGACACCGCCGTCCATGAAGACGAGCGTGTCGCCGACCTCGCGCGCGAACCCCATCTCGTGGGTGACCACGACCATGGTCATGCCGTCGGCGGCGAGCTGCTTCATCACCTCGAGGACCTCGCCCACCAGTTCGGGGTCGAGGGCCGAGGTCGGCTCGTCGAACAGCATCAGCGCGGGGTCCATCGCCAGCGCCCGGGCGATCGCCACCCGCTGCTGCTGCCCGCCTGAAAGCTGCGACGGGTAGTTCTGCATCCGGTCGGCCAGCCCGACCCTGGTCAGCAGCTCCTCGGCGCGTGCCTTGACTTGCGCCTTGTTCTGCTTCTTCACACAGCAGGGCGCTTCCATGACGTTCTGGAGGGCCGTCATGTGCGGGAACAGGTTGAACTTCTGGAAGACCATCCCGATCTCGCGGCGCTGCTCGCTGACCTCGGTGTCGCGGAGCTCGTGGAGCTTGCCGTTCTTCTCCTTGTAGCCCACGAGGTGCCCGTTGACGTAGAGCCGCCCGCCGCTGAGCTTCTCCAGGTGGTTGATGCAGCGCAGGAAGGTCGACTTGCCGGAGCCGGACGGCCCGACGACGCACATCACCTCACCGGCCCTCACCTCCAGGTCGATGCCCTTCAGCACTTCCACCTTGCCGAAGTACTTGTGGACGTTCTCGGCCTTGACCATCACGTCCGAGGGGGTCTCCGCCGTCATCGGGTGCTCCCCTTGGAGTAGTGCCGTTCGAGGTAGTACTGGCCGACCATCAGGACGCTGGTCAGCACCAGATACCAGCCGCAGGCGGCGATCAGCATCGGGAACTGCTTGAACTCGCGAGCGCCGATCGCCTGGAGCTGGAAGAACAGCTCGTTGGTGACGGGTACGTACGCGACGAGCGCGGTGTCCTTCAGCATCGAGATGGTCTCGTTGCCGGTGGGCGGGACGATCACGCGCATCGCCTGGGGCAGCACGATCCGTCGCATGATCTGGAACTTCGACATGCCGAGCGCGCTGGCGGCCTCGGTCTGTCCCTCGTCGACCGAGAGCAGACCCGCCCTGACGATCTCCGCCATGTAGGCGGCCTCGGACAGGGCCAGGCCCAGCAGGCCCGCCATGAACCCGGACATGATCGTATTCGCGTCAACCGAGAACAGGGTCCCGTTGATGTCGACGCCCATCAGGTCGGAAAGCTGCGCGGTGAACGGCAGCCCGACGCTGTACTGGGCGTACAGGACGCCCATGTTGCCGAACAGCACCATCAGCACGATGCGCGGCACGGCACGGAAGAACCAGGTGTACACGAAGGCCACCCCGCGGAGCACGGGGTTGTCCGACAGCCGCATCACGGCGACGACGATGCCGACCAGCACGCCGATGATCATCGACAGGATCGTCAGGATGATCGTGGTGCGGACGCCCTCGATGACGGGCGGCCGGAAGGCGTTGTCAACGATGTACGACCAGCGGAAAGCCTTGTTCGTGACGAGCATGTGCACGAACTGCGCGGCGAGGATCGCGATGACGACGACAGCCGCCCAGCGTCCCGGGTGCCGCACGGGCACGGCCTTGACTGCTTCAGGCCGTGCCCGTTCGGGTGTTTTGTCCAGCGTCATCAGACGGCCGGGTCGACCGCGGGGTCGGTGGTGAGAGCGCCGCCCTCAACGCCCCACTTCTCCAGGATCGCCTTGTAGGTGCCGTCCGCGATCAGCGCCTTCGTGGCGCCCGCGATGGCCTCGGCGAGCTTGGAGCCCTTCTTGGTGACGAAGCCGTAGGGGGCGGCGTCGTAGATCTCGCCGGCCGCGGCCAGGGCGCCCTCGGACTTCTTGACCGCGTACGCCGCGATCGGAGAGTCCGCGAGGCCCGCGTCGTCCTTGCCGGAAGCGACCGAGGCGGTGGCCTGGTCCTGCTTCTGGTACTTGTCGATGGTGATCTTGGCCTTGCCGTCCTTGACGCACTGCTTGGACTTGGCCTCCATCTCCTCGTCCTGGACGGTGCCGGTCTGCACCGCGATCTTCTTGCCGCAGACGTCCTTGGTGTCGATGGTGGCGCCGGCCTTGGTGAACCAGAGGGTGCCCGCGCTGTAGTAGCTGACCATCGACACCTCCTTCAGACGATCGGCGTTGATGGTGAAGGAGGAGACACCGGCCTCGTACTTGCCGGAGCTGGCGACGCCGGGAACGATGTCGGTGAAGTTGCTGGTCACGAACTCGGTCTTGAGGCCGAGCTTCGCGGCGACGGCGTCGAAGAGTTCCTTGTCCCAGCCGACGATGGTCTTGCCGTCGGTGTCCAGGTACTCGTTCGGGGCGTAAGAGGAGTCCGTGCCGACCTTGATGACGCCATCGGCCTTCACATCGTCGGGCACGAGGGCGGCGAGCGCGGCGTCGGGGCCGCCGGTGGCGGTGATCGCCGGCTTGGCCGCGGTGTCGTCATCCTTCTTCTCGCCGCAGGCGGCGAGGCCGAGGGAGCCCACGAGGATCAGGGCGCCGGCGGCGATCGAGCGGCGGGCCGCAGAACCGGAATTCACTGGGCATTCCTCCAAAGGGGGTACAGATCTCTCACAGATCAAGAGTGGGTGCAGGATATCTTCGCGTCGCAGCAGGTCAAACCGGTGAAGAGTAGGTACCGATCTCGCTACGTCCGTGTTATGGAAAACGTCCGCGCCCCGGGACCACTCCCAGGGCGCGGACGTCTCGTGAACTAGGCCTTGCCCAGGTCAGGGCCGTCGCCGGCCACTTCCTCCGGCACGTCCTGCGGCTCTTCCAGATGCCCGCCGAGGTAGGCGGCGCGGACGGCCGGGTCGTCGAGCAGCTCGGCCGCGGGGGCCGACTTCACGATCTTCCCGGTCTCCAGCACGTACGCCCGGTGCGCGAGCTTCAGCGCCTGCTGGGCGTTCTGCTCGACCAGCAGCACCGTCGTGCCACGACGGTTGATCTCCTCGATGATCGCGAAGATCTGCTGGACCAGCTTCGGCGCCAGACCCATCGACGGCTCGTCGAGCAGCAGCACCTTCGGCTTGGCCATCAGCGCCCGGCCGATGGCGACCATCTGCTGCTCGCCGCCCGACATCGTGCCGCCGAACTGCGACTTGCGTTCGGCCAGCCGCGGGAACAGCTCGTACACCTCGGCCATGTCCTGGTCGAAGTTCTTGCCCTTGCGCGAGTACGCGCCCATGAGCAGGTTGTCCTCGACCGTCATACCGGGGTAGACGCCGCGGCCCTCGGGCGACTGGCCGATCCCGACCAGCACCCGCTTGTGGCCGGGCATCCCCGAGATGTCCTCGCCCTCGAACAGGACCTTGCCCGACGTCATCCGCCGGACCCCGGAGATGGTCTTCAGGGTCGTCGACTTGCCGGCGCCGTTCGCGCCGATCAGCGTGACGATCTCACCCTCGTTGACCTCGAGCGAGATGCCCTTGAGCGCCTCGACCTTGCCGTAGTGGACGCGCGCGTCCTGAATCTCAAGAAGCATCGGACGGAGCCCCCAGGTAAGCCTCGATGACCCGAGGGTTCGACTGCACCTCGCGCGGCAGCCCCTCGGCGATCTTCTGACCGAAGTCGATGACCGCGATCCGGTCGCTGATCCCCATGACGAGGCTCATGTCGTGCTCGATGAGCAGCACCGTCGGACCCGAGTCGCGGATCTTGCGGATCAGCTCCTGCAGCGACTCCTTCTCGGCCGGGTTCATCCCGGCCGCGGGCTCGTCGAGCAGCAGCAGCTTCGGCTTGGTCGCCAGCGCCCGCGCGATCTCCAGCCGCCGCTGGTCGCCGTAGGGCAGGTTCTTCGCGGCTTCCTCACCGCGATGCCCGACCCCCACGAACTCCAGCAGCTCCCGTGCGAGCTCCCGGCCGTCGCGCTCCTCCTTGCGGTGCCACGGCAGGCCCAGCGAGGCTCCCGCGATCCCGGTCTTGTGGTGGGCGTCGGCGCCGACGAGCACGTTCTCGATCGCGGTCATGTTGTGGAACAGCCGGATGTTCTGGAACGTCCGCGCCACCCCGGCC
Source organism: Actinocorallia lasiicapitis (assembly GCF_054778695.1). NCBI lineage: Bacteria > Bacillati > Actinomycetota > Actinomycetes > Streptosporangiales > Thermomonosporaceae > Actinocorallia > Actinocorallia lasiicapitis. The sequence goes on along the minus strand of NZ_BAAGZI010000109.1, from coordinate 8,225 downwards.
TTGGTGACCTGGTAGCGCTTCTTGCCGTTGAGCTGGCCGCCGTCGAACATGACGGCGCCCTCGGTCGGCTGGTACACGCCGGTGATGACGTTGAAGACCGTCGTCTTGCCGGCGCCGTTCGGACCGATCAGAGCGAAGATCTCACCCTGGTTGAGGTGCAGGTCGAGCCCGTTGATCGCGGTCAGGCCGCCGAACCGCATCGTGATCGAACGCAGCTCCAGCAGCGCGCCGGCCGCCTCGGGACGCGGCTCGGGAACCGTGCCCTTCCTGTTCAGGCCCTTCACTTCGCCACCTCGACTTCCACGTGGGCGCCGCCAGGACCGCCGACTTCGGCGCCCAGACTGCCCATACCGCCTGTCCCCTCCGTCAGCTCGGCTTTCCGCTGCCGCGACGGGATCAGGCCCTCAGGGCGCAGGATCATCATCAGCACCAGAGCCGCCCCGAAGAACATGACGCGGTAGTCCGCCAGACCGCGCAGCCGCTCCGGCAGCCATCCGATCAGGAACGCACCCGCGATCACACCCGGCAGATTGCCGGAACCACCCAGCACCACGGCGGCCAGGAAGGTCGCCGACAGGATGAACGTGAAGTCCTCAGGGGTGATCGACGTCTGCTTGGAGCCGTAGAGCACGCCCGACAGACCGCCCAGCGCGGCACCGATCGCGAACGCGCCCAGCTTGAACTTGAAGGTCGGGACGCCCATCAGCTCGGCGGCGTCCTCGTCCTCACGGATCGCGGCCCAGGCCCGTCCCACCCGGGACTTCTCCAGACGCTTGGTGAACACGATCGCCACGAAGATCGCCAGCACCATGATGTACCAGTACGACCTGGCCTCAAGAGCGCCGTACTTCAGCGGAGCGACCCCGGCGAGATCGAACGTTTCGAAGAACGCGTTGTCCGGGAACTCCCAGTCGGTGAGGGTCGGCGGGTGCGGAATGCCGGCCATGCCGTTCGGACCGCCCACATACCCGGTGTTCACCGCGACGATCCGGATGATCTCCCCGAAACCGAGGGTCACGATCGCCAGATAGTCGCCGCGCAGCCGCAGCGTCGGCGCGCCGAGCAGAATGCCCGAAGCCGCCGACACCAGCACGCCGGCGATGATGATCTCCCAGAAGTTCCAGCCGAAGTTCTTGCCGAGGATCGCCATCGTGTAGCCGCCGACCGCGAAGAACGCGACATAGCCGAGGTCCAGCAGACCGGCCTGGCCGACCACGACGTTCAGACCGATCGCCAGCAGAATGTAGCCGCCGATCGGGAACAGCAGGATCGTGCTCCAGTCGGTGTCCGGCGACATGAACGAGCCGATCGCCTGGTTGGGGAGCAGCAGCGCCGCGACGATCAGCAGGACGTACACCGTCCAGCGGACCGGGCCGCGCTGAACCGCCCACCATTCGTGCAACCGCTCCATCCCGGCGTTGAGCGGGGAGAAAGCCTTCTTGACGGGCTCAGTGGCCCTAGCGAGAGTACTCATGCGCGCGCCTGCTGCAGGGATTCACCGAGAATGCCGGTGGGACGGAAGATCAGGACCAGGATCAGAACCGAGAACGCCACGACGTCCTTCCACTCACTGGTGAAGATCGACGATCCGTACATCTCGACCAACCCCAGCACGAGCCCGCCGACCAGCGCACCACGCAGGTTGCCGATACCGCCGAGCACGGCCGCCGTGAAGGCCTTGATGCCCAGCAGGAAGCCGACGAAATAGTTCGAGTCCTCAAAGCGCATCACGTACAGCGCGGCGGCCACCCCGGCCATCGCACCACCGATCGCGAACGTCGCCGTCACGATCCGGTCGATGTTGACGCCCATGAGCACCGAGGTCTCCGGGTCCTGCGCCGTGGCGCGGATCCCGCGGCCCAGCTTCGTCCTGGTGACGAACTGGTCCAGCGCGACCATCATCAGGATCGCCCCGACGAACACGATCAGCTTGTCGTTGCGGACCACGAAGTCCCCGATCGAGATCAGGTCCTTCTTCTCGACGAAGTGGGCCTGCACCGGCAGCGCGCCCTGCTCCTTGGGAACGTCGAAGACTCCCGGGATCACCACGCGGGCGAAGAGCTGCTGCAGGAAGAGCGACGCACCGATCGCCGAGATGAGCGCGGCCAGCCGGGACGCGCCCCGCCGCCGCAACGGCCGGTAGGCGATCCGTTCGAGCGCTACCGCGCTCGCACCCGAAACCGTGCCCGCCGCCACCGCCATGAGCAGAACCGCGCCGACCAGCGCAAGGCCGCCGACATTGGCGAACCCGAAGCTCTGCACCACGAAGATCGCGGCGAACGAGCCGATCATGAAGATCTCGGAGTGCGCGAAGTTGATCAGGCGGAGTACGCCATAGACCATCGTGTAGCCGAGAGCGACCAGCGCGTAGATGGAACCCAGCGCCAGGCCGTCGACCGTGGAGGACCAAAACTGGTCAATGAAGTCGTTGAGCAAGTCAGTCACACCCTCGTGAGAAGGGGCGGGAACCCATCAGGGGGTTCCCGCCCCAAAGCCCTGCGAAGCGTCTAGCGCTTAGCCCTTGGCAGCGTCGGACTTGCCGAGCAGCGGCAGCTTCTCGCCATCGACCTTGTAGATGTAGACGTCCTTGGCCGCGACCTCACCGTTCTCCTGGAACTTGATGCCGTGGCTGACACCGGTGAAGTCAACGGTCTTGATGTACTCGTTGATCTCCTCGGCCGTGGTCTTGCCGTCCTTGACCGCGTTGATGAAGACCGTCGCGGTGTCGTAGGCCTCAGCCGAGTAGATCGCCGGCGGGGTGCCGAACTTCGCGGAGTAGTCAGCGGCGAACTTCTTGGAAGCCTCGCCCTGGCTGCCGTCCGGGTCGATCAGGCAGGGGCAGCCGACGTAGGTGTCGACCGCGTTGGCCGCACCGGCACCCTTGGCCAGACCGGCGTCCAGCGAACCGTCGCCGGAGACGAACTTGGCCTTCACGCCACCCTCACGGAGCTGCTTGAGCAGCTTGCCGCCCTGGGCGTAGTAGCCGGCGAAGAACACCGCGTCGGGAGCGAACGCCTTGGCGTTGTTGACCGCGGCCGAGTAGTCGGAGCCCTTGATGTCGATCGAGTCGACCTTGGTGGTCGCGCCCGCGGCCTCGACGGTCGACTTGACCGTCGCGCCCAGCGGCTCACCGTAGGTGGACTTGTCGTTGATGATGAAGACCTTCTTGGCGCTCAGGCCGGAGGTGATGAAGCCACCGATGCCCGCACCCTGGACGTCGTCGTTCGGGATGACCCGGTGCCAGTACTTCCAGCTCGACTTCGCCAGCGCGGCGTTGGTCGCGGAGGCCGAGACGCTCGGGATCTTCGCCTCTTCGAGCAGCGGAGCCACGGAGGCCGACTCACCGGAGAACGCCGGGCCGATCAGGCCGACGATCTTGTCGTTGGTGATGGCGCCCTTGGCGAGGGACACGGCCTGGTCGGCCTTGGCCTGGCTGTCGTACGAGATCAGCTTGATCTTCGTCTTCGGGTTCGTGGCGTTGTACTCGTCGATCGCCAGCTTCGCCGCGTTCTCGATGGGCTTGACGATACCCGCGTTCTCGCCGGTCAGGTCGCCCATCAGGCCGATGCTGACCTCGGAACCACCGCCCGATCCCTTGTCATCACTGCCGCCGCACGCGGTGAGCGCAAGGCTCGCTGCGCCGACCACTGCGATCAGACGCATCGCGGGGGGAACACGCTTCATGCCGGGTCTCCTTCGTAGAGCTCTCTTCCGCTTCGATGCGGGAGCTCGCATGGGACTGGATGGCCGAAACGTACTCATTAAGTGAGCTGAACACCAGATCAGAGCCGGTTCTTCACACATCGTGATGCACACTCGTGACCTTGTCGCGATCTAATAAAAACCTCCGAAACGGGCATGTAACAGTGCAAAACTTTCCGCTCAGGGGGCTTCAGGGGCCTCTCCGGCCTCCGGAGCAGCCGTCTGAGCAGGTGCCTCGATCACCGCTTCGGCCACCGACCGCATCGTCAGCCGGCGGTCCATCGAGGTCTTCTGGATCCAGCGGAACGCCTCCGGCTCGGTCCAGCCGTGCTGGGTCTGGAGCCGCCCCTTGGCCCGGTCGACGATCTTCCTGGTCTCCAGCCGCTCCTTGAGGGAGGTCACCTCGGACTCGAGCTGCTTGATCTCGTCGTACCTGGACACCGCCATCTCGATCGCCGGCACGAGGTCCGCCTTCTGGAACGGCTTCACCAGATAGGCCATCGCCCCGGCCTCACGCGCCCGCTCCACCAGCTCGCGCTGCGAGAACGCCGTCAGCATGACCACGGGCGCGATCCGCTCCCCCGCGATCCGCTCGGCCGCCGAGATCCCGTCCAGGATCGGCATCTTGACGTCCAGGATCACCAGGTCGGGCCGGAGCTCGCTCGCCATCTTGACGGCCGTCTCCCCGTCCCCGGCCTCCCCCACGACCCGATACCCGTCCTCCTCGAGCATCTCCTTGAGATCCAGCCGGATCAGAGCCTCGTCTTCCGCAATGACAACTCGCCTACCGCTCTCGCTCACGCCCCGACCCTACCGAAACCCTGTACCCTGGTGCCCGGCCAGGAGGCTGTCTGTGCACCGCTCGATGGCCAGGCGGAACCAAATGTCCGAATAATGCCTCGGTATCCCAATTGGCAGAGGACGCAGATTCAAAACCTGTTTGTTGTGGGTTCGAGTCCCACCCGGGGCACAAACAACGAAGCCGCCGCCCAGCTGGGCGGCGGTTTTGTCGTACGTCACCTAGTCGGATAGGAGAACCCCGGAGCCCCACGCGGGGTTCCGGGGTTCTCGGGGCGAAGCGTCAGGTGGTGAGGGCGTGGGCTATGGCGTCGCCTATGCGGTGGACTCGGAGGGCGTTGGTGGAGCCGACGGTGCCGGGAGGGGAGCCGGCGACGATGACGACGCGGTCGCCCTTCTGGCAGCGGCCGATCTCCAGGAGGGCCTGCTCGACCTGGCGGACCATTTCGTCGGTGTGGTTGACGTGGTCGACGATGAAGGTCTCGACGCCCCAGGTGAGGGAGAGCTGGCTGCGGGTGCGCTGGACGCTCGTGAAAGCCAGCAGCGGGATCGGGCTGCGGTAGCGGGACAGGCGGCGGGCGGTCTCACCCGACATGGTGAACGCGACGAGGGCCTTCGCGCCGACGATCGCGCCGACCTCGGCGGCCGCGCGGGCGATGGCGCCGCCGACCGTCTCCGGGACGCGTTCCAGGGACGGGTCGAGGGTGAGGAAGGTGCCCTCGGCCGCCTCCGCGATCCGGCCCATGGTCTGGACGGCTTCGATGGGGTACTGGCCGACGGCGGTCTCGCCCGACAGCATGACGGCGTCGGCTCCGTCGAAGACGGCGTTGGCGACGTCCGAGGCCTCCGCGCGGGTCGGGCGGGGGGCACTGATCATGGATTCGAGCATCTGGGTGGCGACGATGACCGGGTGGGCCTTCTCGCGGCAGAGTTCGATGGCGCGCTTCTGGACGATCGGGACCTGCTCCAGGGGCAGCTCGACGCCGAGGTCGCCGCGGGCGACCATGATCGAGTCGAAGGCGTCGACGATCTCGGGGAGCGCGGCGACGGCCTGCGGCTTCTCGATCTTGGCGATGAGGGGGACGCGGACGCCCTCCTCGTCCATGATCCGGTAGCACTCCTGGGCGTCGGCGGCGTTGCGGACGAAGGACAGGGCGACCATGTCGACGCCGATGCGCAGCGCCCAGCGGAGGTCGGCCTCGTCCTTCTCGGTGAGGGCGGGCACGCTGACGGCGACGCCCGGCAGGTTGAGGCCCTTGTTGTCGGAGACCATGCCGCCGACGACGACCTCGGTGAGGACGCGGGGCCCGTCGACGGACTTGACGCGCAGCGAGACCTTGCCGTCATCGATGAGGACGGAGTCGCCGGGGGCGACGTCACCGGGCAGGCCCTTGTAGGTGGTGGAGACCTCCTTGCGGTTGCCCGGCACCTCCTCGATGGTGATCGTGAACTCGTCGCCGACGTTGAGGCGGACGGGGCCCTCCGGGAAGCGTCCGAGGCGGATCTTGGGGCCTTGGAGGTCGGCGAGGATGCCGATGCCCCGGCCGGTGCTGTCCGCGGCCTCCCGGAGGTAGCGATAGACCTTTTCGTGCCCTTCGTAGGATCCGTGGCTCATGTTGAGGCGGGCCACGTCGATCCCTGCTCTCACGAGGGCGAGGATCTGTTCCCTGCTCGAGCAGGCCGGACCTATGGTGCTGACGATTTTCGCGCGACGACTCACGCAACACACCCTAGGTAGTTACTGACTGGTACTGGTATTTCTGCAGCTAGTCATCACTGACTGTTCACCAGAGACTTCCCAGCGTGGTCTAGACCATGGCCTAGACCACGCGGGAGCGGCGTCAGGTCGTGGCGCAGCGCGAAGACCAGTCCGGCGGCCAACGCGGTGGTCAGGGGCGGGAACAGGAACGCCGAGGACGGCCCGTAGGCGTCGACGAGCTGTCCGCCGACGGCCGCGCCGGTGGCGATACCGAGCCCGATGGCCCCGTTGAGCCAGGTGTAGGCCTCGGTCCTGACGTTGGCGGGCACCAGCCCGTCCAGGAGGGTGTACCCGGTGATCACGCAGGGCGCGATGACGATTCCGGCGACGGCGGCGGCCCCGTACATCGGGCCGATGGAGTGGGCGAGGAGCGGCAGGACCACGGCGGCCGACAGGAGGACCAGCAGCAGGATCATCCGGCGGGTCAGGCTGCTCTTCCAGCGCAGCGCGCCGTAGGCGAGCCCGCCGACCATGCTGCCCGCGGAGAAGGTGCCGTAGATCAGTCCGGCGGCGCCGGGGCGGCCGAGTTCGGCGGTGAGCGCGGTGATCCCGACCTGGAGGGAGCCGAAGACGGTGCCGACGGCCAGCAGCGCGCCGGCCAGCACGGCGACTCCGCGCATCCGCAGGACTCCGGTGCCGCCTCCGCCGGTGTGGAGGACGGGTGCGGGCGCGCCGGTCCTGACGGCCGCGAACCAGACCGTCCCGACGACGATCAGCACGAGGCCGACGCCGAGCGCCCAGACGGGGCTGGCGCCGGTGGCGACGGCGATCAGGATGATCGGCGCGATCGTGAAGGTCAGCTCGTCGGTGATGGATTCGACGGCGAACGCGGTGCCGACCTCGTCGGGGCCGAGGAGGTGGGCCCAGCGGGCTCTGACCATGGAGCCGACCTGCGGGAGGGTGGCTCCGGCGAGGCAGGCCATGAAGGTCAGGACGAGCGGTGCGGCCTTGCCCTGGGCGAGGATGAGCAGCCCGCTGAGCAGGAACGCGTGCACCGCGACCTGCGGGAGCAGCACTTTGGCCTGGCCGTGCCGGTCGGCGAGCCGGCCGGTCTGCGGGCCGATGACGGCCTGGGCGATCGCGGCGGCGGCCGAGGCGGCTCCGCCCCATGCGTAGGAGCCGGTGGCCCATTCGACCAGCAGCAGGATGCCGATCTGGAGCATCGCGAACGGGAGCCTGGCGAGCAGGGCGGGGAGCAGGAAGCGCCAGGCGCCGGGGGCGCCGAGCACTGCGAGATAGGACTTCAAGGTTTCCGGGTCTCCGTCGTCGGTCGTGACGGAACCCGGTGTGTCTCCCCCGGACGCCGTCATGATCAGGGCGTCGGACCGGGGTAGATACCGCCCAGTGGACGGCCGCCGTGCGGTCAGAAAGTCTTACGTTACAGACATGTTTCGGTCATAGCCAAAACGCCGGGAATGATCGGTCTCATGCCCGGCTCGGTGGTGTCGCTCGTCACACCCCGTCAGAGGGTGCGGACGGCCTCGACGGAGGCGGTGGCGAGGGCGCGGTCCCGCTGGAGGATCCGGACGGTGACGGCGCCGCGTCCGCCCCGGTCGGCGGTGACGGTGGCTTCGCAGGTGGCGGGGACGTCGAGTTCGCCGACGGTGTCGAAGACCGTGTCCAGGCCGGTGATCGCGAGCTGTCCCGTGGGCAGTGCGAGATGCCGGGACAGCGCCCACAGGGCGCTCTGCCGGGCCGCCTCGACCAGCGCGAGCCCGGTGATGTGGCCGGGGAGCCGTTCGAACATGGCGGGGTTGGCGGGGTCGAGGGAGAGCTTGGCGGTGGCGTTGCCGCGCGTCCAGGCGGGGTCGGCGATGACGACGTTGCCGTCGGAGGTGCGGCCGACGCCGCGGGCGGCGGGGAAGGTGCCGGTGCGGGGCAGCGGTTCGGGGTGTTCGGGCAGCCCGTAGCGGGCGCGGTGCAGGGTGCGGAGCCTTCGCCAGGCCCGTTCGTCGGCCCAGGCGAA
>NZ_BAAGZI010000108.1:0-16286 GCF_054778695.1 Actinocorallia lasiicapitis | reverse complement strand
CCCGCTCCCCGGACGCTCCGCCGTCGACCGCCCGCACCGGTCGCGCAGTCGCCCTGACGCCGGGGCTCGCCGGGCAGCGCTGGCGCTCCGGCGCCGTCGAACTGGAGATCCTCGGCCCGCTCACCCGAACCAGGCTCGGCGCGGACGACACCGGCTCCACGATCAACAACACCAGCCTGGTGATCGTGGCCCGCTGGGACGGCTTGTCCGCCCTGCTCCCCGGCGACGTCGAGGAGGAAGCTCAGCAGGCGCTCATCGACCGCGTCCCCCAAGTGGACGTCCTCAAAGTCCCCCACCACGGCAGCGCCCGCCAGCTCCCGCCTTTCCTCGCCGCCGCCCATGCCCGTCTGGCCCTCATCTCGGCCGGCGCCCACAACGACTACGGCCACCCCGCCGCCCGCACCCTCTCCCTCCTCCACCCCACCCGAACCGAACGCACCGACCTCTCCGGCGACCTGGCCGTCACCCTCACCCCCTCCGGCCTCTCCACCGTCCCCCACGGCCACCCCCCATAACCCCCACTGCGTGGGATGCTGGGGGGGTGGATGCGGTGACGGTGGTGGTCGGGGATGAGGAACTGCTGGTCGAGCGGGCGGTCGGGGAGATCGTGGGGGAGGCTCGGCGGGGGGATCCCGAGACCGAGGTCGTCGATCTGACGCCGGCGACGCTTGAAGTGGGGCGGCTGGTCGAGTTGACGTCGCCGTCGCTGTTCGGCGGGGGGAAGGTGCTGGTGCTTCGGAGCGCGCAGGACCTCGGGAAAGACCTCGCAGGGGAAGTGACGAAGTATGTGAAAGCGCCGCAGGACGACATCACGCTGGTACTCGTCCATGCGGGCGGCGTGAAGGGGAAGGCGCTGCTGGAGGCCTGGGGGAAGGCCAAAGGAGTGCGGAAGATCTCCTGCCCGAAGATCACTAAGGCGGGGGAGCGGCTGGACTTCCTGAAGGGGGAGGTCCGGCGGCTCGGCGGGACGATCAGTGTGGCGGCGGCGCAGATGCTGCTCGAGGCCATCGGGAACGATCTTCGGGAGATCGCGGCGGCGTGCAGTCAGCTCGTCTCCGACACCGGAGGGAAGATCGACGACGCGGCCGTCGGCCGGTACCACAAGGGCAAGGCCGAGGTCAGCGGGTTCAACGTCGCCGACCTGGCCGTCGAGGGGAAGCTCGGGGAGGCGATGGAGCAGCTCCGCTGGGCGCTGTCGACAGGGGTGCCCGCGGTACTGATCAACAGCGCGCTGGCGCAGGGGGTGCGCGGTCTGGCGAAGGTGCAGGGGGCGCGCGGCAACGGCTTTTCGCTGGCCAAGCAGCTCGGGATGCCGCCGTGGAAGATCGAGCGGCTGCAGAAGCAGGTGCGGGGCTGGTCGCCGGACGGGATCGCGCGGGCGCTGACGGTCGTCGCGGACACCGACGGAGCCGTCAAGGGCGGCGCGGCCGACGCGTCCTACGCGCTGGAGAAGGCCGTCAAAGAGATCGTCGGAGCCCGGTCGATGCGCTGACAGCGCGGGTACCGTGGCACATCGACGCCGGAATGCTCGCCCGAAGTGGTTCTCGTCACGGTGATCGGCGGGCGGGTTGCGGGCGCGGAGCCGGACGGACAGGGTGGGACGCATGGGAGAAGCGAGGCTGGGCGTCGATCTGGGACGGGTGGTGGTCGGCGCGAACCGGGACGCCCACGGTCGGGTGTTCCTGGACGATCCGACCGAAATGCCACTGATCGAAGGTGCCTTCGACGTGCTGCCGCGGCTGGTGGAACGTTTCAACGGACGGGCCTGGGTGATCTCCCGCGTCAGTCTGGAGAGCGAGTGCAAGTCGCTGGCCTGGCTCGAACACCACGACTTCTACGCCCGCACCGGCATCCCGCGCGACCACATCCACTACTGCCGGCTCCGCTCCGACAAGGCGATCCACTGCGCCGACCTCGGCATCACCCACATGATCGACGACCGGATGGACGTCCACCGCGCCATCCGCGACATCGTCCCCCACCGCTACCTCTTCGGCCCCCAGGACGAACCGGCCCCCGACTGGGTCATCCCCACCCTGACCTGGGCCGACGCCGACAAAGCCATCGGCTACCCCTGACCCGATCCCACCGTGCGCCCCCGTGCGGGAGCTCGCAGCGCAGCGGCGGTCGGCTCAGGAGGAACGGGGGCGGTGTGGTGGGGTGGTGAGGTAGGTGCGGGGTACGGCCGGGGTCAGCCAGACGCCGTTGGCGGACTGGCGGAAAAGGTGGCCGTCGGCGTGCATGCGTGCGGCGGCGACGGTGAGGATGACGGGCCGTCCGCGGCGGGAGCCCACGGCGTGCGCGGTCGCCGTGTCGGGGGACAGATGGACGTCGTGCCGGCTCATCGGGCGGAGGCCCTCGGCGAGGATCACGGGCAGGAACTTGGCGACCGTGCCGTGGTAGAGCACCGCCGGCGGGACGGCCAGGGGCAGCGCCAGATCGATGGGGAGTGAATGGCCCTGGTTCGCCCGGATCAGCAGCCCGTCCTCGGAGATCGCGAACCGCTGCTTGTCGTTGACGGCGACCACGTGCCGGAGTTCGTCGAGCGTGATCGGCTTTCCGGCGCGGGCGCAGGCCGTCAGCAGGTCGCTGATCGGCGTCCAGCCGGCCCGGTCGAGCACCAGCCCGAGGCGCTCGGGTTCGTGGCGCAGGTGTTTGGCGAGGTATTTGGAGACGCTCACCACTTTCTTCTCATCCATGATGAGGGCAGCGTAACCGGCGGCGCCGCCTGAGTTCACCCCGATAAAGGAGGGCAGCGAAAAGGCCGGGGAGAAGCCTCCCCGGCCTTTTCGTGGAAGAGCTGTGTGCGGCCTTACTTGGCCAGCTGAGCGGCCTGCTTGGCGATCGCGGACTTGCGGTTCGCGGCCTGGTTCTTGTGGATGACGCCCTTGCTGACGGCCTTGTCCAGCTTGCGGGTCGCGTTGCGGAGCGCGGCGGTGGTGGCCTCGGCGTCGGTGCCGGCGGCGGCCTCACGGAACTTGCGGATGGCGGACTTCAGTTCGCTCTTGACCGCCTTGTTGCGCAGGCGAGCCTTCTCGTTCTGCTTGTTCCGCTTGATCTGGGACTTGATGTTCGCCACGAAGAAAGCCTCTTGTTTGACAGGTTACGGATGGGGTGCGGAAGCCCGAGCAGCCGGTTCGGACTAGCGGGCACGGAGACACACGCACCCACACGCAAGGAAACAGACTACCAACCAAAAGGGCCGACCCCCAACACGGTCGGGAGCACCGGCCCGGACATGGGACCATGGTAGGTGGAAGATCTCCACGTCAACCGGCAATCCAAGGAACCGCGTGCCGCCCGTACCGAACCACACCGACCCCGCGGTGATCCGCAACTTCTGCATCATCGCGCACATCGACCATGGCAAATCGACCCTGGCCGACCGGATGCTGCAGCTCACCGGGGTCGTCGACGACCGATCCATGCGCGCCCAGTACCTGGACCGGATGGACATCGAGCGGGAACGCGGCATCACGATCAAGTCGCAGGCCGTCCGGCTGCCTTGGAAGGATCATGTGCTGAACATGATCGACACCCCGGGCCACGTGGACTTCTCCTACGAGGTCAGCCGCTCGCTCGCCGCCTGTGAGGGCGCGATCCTGCTGGTCGACGCCGCGCAGGGCATCGAGGCGCAGACCCTCGCCAACCTGTACATGGCGATCGAGGCCGACCTGCACATCATCCCGGTCCTCAACAAGATCGACCTGCCGGCGGCGCAGCCGGAGAAGGTCGCCGAGGAGATCGCCGGGATCATCGGCTGCGACCCCGACTCGGTGCTGCGGGTGTCCGGCAAGACCGGCGCGGGCGTCGCCGAGCTGCTCGATCTGATCGTCAAGGAGGTCCCGGCCCCGGTCGGTGACGCCGACGCCCCCGCCCGGGCGCTGATCTTCGACTCGGTCTACGACACCTACCGCGGCGTCGTCACCTACATCCGGGTGGTCGACGGCCGGATCACGCGCCGTGAGAAGTCGCTGATGATGTCGACGGGCTCCGCCCACGACACCCTCGAGGTCGGCGTGATCTCGCCGGAGCCGATCTCCACGGAGGGGCTCGGCGTCGGTGAGGTCGGCTATCTGATCTCGGGTGTGAAGGACGTCCGCCAGGCGCGGGTCGGCGACACGATCACCATGGCGTCCAAGCCGGCTCCCGAGTCGCTGGGCGGCTACGACAACCCCAGGCCGATGGTCTACTCGGGCCTGTACCCGATCGACGGCGACGACTATCCCGAGCTCCGCGACGCGCTCGACAAGCTCCGCCTCAACGACGCCGCCCTGGTCTACGAGCCGGAGACCTCCCTCGCGCTGGGCTTCGGCTTCCGCTGCGGCTTCCTCGGCCTGCTCCATATGGAGATCGTCCGGGAGCGGCTGGAGCGTGAGTTCAACCTCGCCCTGATCTCGACGGCCCCGAGCGTCATCTACCGGGTCGTCATGGAGAACGGCCAGGAGCACATCGTGACGAACCCGTCCGAGTACCCCTCGGACGGCAAGATCTCCAAGGTGTACGAGCCGATCGTCCGGGCGACGGTCCTCGCGCCGAGCGAGTTCATCGGCACGATCATGGAGCTCTGCCAGGGCCGCCGCGGTGTGCTGCTCGGCATGGACTACCTGTCGGAGGACAGGGTCGAGATCAAGTACACGCTGCCGCTCGGCGAGATCATCTTCGACTTCTTCGACCAGCTCAAGTCCCGCACCCGCGGCTACGCGTCGCTGGACTACGAACCCCACGGCGAGCAGGAGTCCCAGCTCGTCAAGGTCGAGATCCTGCTGCAGGGCGAGTCGGTCGACGCGTTCAGCCAGATCGTCCACGCCGACAAGGCGCGCGACTACGGCCTGATGATGACCAGCAAGCTCAAGGAACTGATCCCGCGGCAGCAGTACGAGGTGCCGATCCAGGCCGCCATCGGCGCCCGCGTGATCGCCCGTGAGAACATCCGCGCCATCCGCAAGGACGTCCTCGCCAAGTGCTACGGCGGCGACATCTCCCGCAAGCGTAAGCTCCTGGAGAAGCAGAAGGAGGGCAAGAAGAAGATGAAGACCATCGGCCGGGTCGACGTCCCGCAGGAGGCCTTCGTCGCCGCCCTCTCCACTGGTTCGTCCGCCGACAAGCCCAAGAAATAGCGAGGACCCGGTGAGCTGGACCCCGCCCCCTCCGCCCGAGGAGCAGAACCCCTACGGGCAGCAGCAGCCGTACGGACAGCAGCCGGGCCCGCCGCCGCAGGGGTTCAACCCCTACGGCGGCACCCTGCCGGGCGGGTACCAGCAGGGCGGTTACGGCGGCCCGCCGGTCAGCCCGTCGGAGGAGCGGACGTGGGGGATGCTCGCCCACCTCGGCACCCTCGTCGCCATCTGCTTCCTGGCGTTCTTCAACTTCCTGGTGCCGCTGGTCATCTATCTCGTCTACAAGGACCGGTCGGCGTTCATCCGGTACAACGCCGCCCAGGCGCTGAACCTGACGCTCACCGGCCTGATCTACGGGCTCGTCGGCACGATCATCACGATCGTCACCTGCGGGGTCGGGGTGATCCTGCTGGTGGCGCTGGCCATCGCCCAGGTGATCTATCTGATCCTCGCGGGAATCGCGGCGAACCGGGGCGAGTGGTATCGCTACCCGCAGTGGATCGCCTATCCGATCGTCACCTGACCGTCCGGAGGGTTTGCCGTAACCGTCCGCCCGGCAAGTATTCGATCATGGAAGAATTCGTGCCGGGCAACTCGCTGTTCTGCGCAACGCCGCAGGAGGGACGCGAGCTGGCCATCATCATGGCCCGCAAGTCGATCAAGGCGATCCAGCCGGACTCCGAGGTGCTGAAGGCGGGCCGGCTCAAGTACGCCGACGTCCCCGACTCGCTGATGGAGGCGGCGCAGGTCGTCGCCATCGAGTTCCAGACCATCGCCGCCGCGAACGACTACTGGCGGGAGCCGTCCTGGAAGCGCGGCCACGCGCACGCCTAGTCCGCGGGCGGTGGGACGGGCGCGGCCGGGGCGACGGCGGGCTCGTCGAGGGTCGCGGCGCGGTTGTCGAGGATCCTGGTCAGCAGCTGCTGCCCGTAGCCGAGGACGACCGCCCAGAAGAACATCGCGGGCCGTGAGTCGATCGACGCGACCCCCGGCACGAAGTTGCTGTTCAACGCCCACAGCCCCGCGACGGCCGTGGCCGCCCCGATCGGCAGTTTCAGCAGGAACAGCGGGATCGCCAGGCTGTAGCGCTGCTGCTGCCGGTGGTCCGAGAGCGGCCGCGCGACGGCCAGAGCGGCCCCCAGCACCCCGAGGAGCGCGATCAGCGGCAGGTCGCCGCGTGCCGGTCTGGAGGAGTCGCTGGACGGGCAGATCGACCGCCCGTCCTCCGGTCCCGGGACGGTGCAGAGCGACAGGCTGTCCGGCCACTCGCCGGCCACCAGGATGATCGTCAGCATCAGCCCGGTGATCACGATCACCCCGCCGATCAGGGCGTTGCGGAACCGGCGGGACCGTTCGTGGTCGCTGTTGCGCAGGTCGTAGGCGCGGGTGAGGGCCGAGCCGAGCAGCGCGCGGTCGGCGGCGGTGAGCCGCTCGGCGGTGGCCAGCTCGGGGTAGGCGGCCTCGACGGCGAGGAGCTGGGTGTCCTTGGCGGGCAGGAACCGCCGGCAGACGGCCAGGATGTAGGGCAGCCAGCCGCGGAGCGTGTCGTCGGGGAGCGCGCACAGGATCTGGGTCTCGGCGGCGTGCAGCCGCACCCAGGCGATCCGCGACCGCCCGGTGATCCAGTCGGTGGGCCCTGGCCACTCGCGGCAGGCGCGGCGGGCCGCGTCGAGTGCCGACGCGACCTCGGCCCGGCCGGTATCGTCGAGATCGGCGGCGCGGGCGAGGGTGGTGAGCCTTTCGGCCTGGGCGTTCAGCTCGCCCCGCCACGAACCGGACCAGCTCAGCTGTCCGGCGAACCCCCGCCGAATCCGTGCCAGAACGCCCTGCTCGGCCATACGACCCTCCGATGATGATCTCAACGGAATGACCTTATATGGCGAAATTCACGTTGTACGGCGTATAGGGCAAAGGTTAGGTTCACCCCAATTCGTACGGTGTACTGGAGGTCTTCACATGCGCGTGCGTCACCTCAACTGCGGCACGATGCGTCCCGGCTCGGCCAAACTGCTCAACGGGACGGGCAAGCTGCTGGCCGCGGGTGAGATGGTCTGCCACTGCGTGCTGATCGAGACCGACTCCGACGGCCTGATCCTGCTGGACACCGGGATCGGCCGCGACGCCGTCGCCCAGCCGTCCCGCCAGCTCGGCCGCGAGTTCGTCGCCCTGACCCGTCCGGCGCTGAGCTCCGCCGAAACCGCTCACGCCCAGATCACGGCCCTCGGGCTCGACCCGGCCGACGTCCGGCACATCGTGCTGACCCACCTCGACCTCGACCACGCGGGCGGCATTCCGGACTTCCCGCGGGCCCAGGTGCACGTGTACGGCCCCGAGCACCACGCCGCGATGAACCCCACCCGCCGCGAACGCCCGCGCTACCGGCCCGTCCAGTGGGCGCACCGTCCCGACTGGAAGCTGCACGACCTGGACGGCGGCGATCGCTGGTTCGGCTTCGAGTCGGTCCGCGAGCTGCCCGGCGGCCTGCTGCTGATCCCGCTTCCCGGCCACACCCGCGGCCATGTGGGCATCGCCGTCGAGACCGACGAGGGCTGGCTGCTGCACGCGGGCGACTCCTACTTCTACCGCGGCGAGGTCGACCCGGTACGGCCCCACTCCACGCCCGGCCTGCGGTTCTTCCAGTCGCTGGTCCAGGTCGACGGCGGCCTGCGCCACGCCAACCAGCGCCGTCTCCACGAGCTGGCCAGGGACCACGGCGACAAGGTCACGATCTTCTCCTCGCACGACCCGGTCGAGTTCCGCACCCTGTCCGCCGGGTAGCGGCGCGCGCCGTCACCGAACCGATTCCCAGGGATCATCCCAAACCGGTGGTGACGGGGAGTCGCGACGTGAAGACTGTGCGTCGTGGCTCATGACCTTCTCCACCAGATCCTCGTCGCCGACCTGGTGGCCCCCGTGATGATCGCCGAATACGGCGACATGGCGACGTCTACGTGTTCGGCGGCCCGCCTCACCCGGGGCACCAAGATCCCCGTCGACCTGATGGTCTACGCGCAGGCGCAGCGGCGCGGCGGCGAGATCCTCGGCGCTCCGCTGCTGGCCGTCGAGGTGACCTCGGAGGCGTCCAGGGACCGTGATCTGGGCGCCAAGAAGGACCTGTACGCCCGGCACGGCATCCCCTGCTACTGGGTGGTCGACCTGGGCGAACCGGACGTCACGATGCACATCTTCGAGCTCGCCGACGGCCGCTACACCGAGCGCGCCGTGCTCCGCAGGGACCAGTCGGTGCAGCTCACCGAACCGTTCAAGATCGAGATTCGACCGGACGACCTGTTCCACGGCCTGCCGCCGTGGCGCGGCCCGGTGAGGGGAGCCGACATGGACTTCGAGAACGGCCCTGACCTGCCGTCGGCCGGGGAGACCTTCCAGGTCGACTCGTTCGCACGGCGCTGGCCGACCGGCGCGGAGAAGACCGAACTCCAGGACGGCGCGCCCGTCTTCTACGGCCGCTGGGACGAGCGCGACGTCGAGATCGCCGAGCGCGCCTACCCGGGCCGTGTCGTCCGGCTCGACCAGAAGCCCGGCCTTCCCGGCACGATGACGATCCTGCCCGCCGACCACGACGCCGAGCTCAAGACCCGCGCGATCCGGATCGACGTGCCGGGCGACGTCTGAGGTTCGGCTGCAGCCGGGCCCCGGCCTGGGGTAGAAGGGAGCGGGAGGTCCACCGTGAAATTCATGATCATGGGATTGGTCAGCGAGGACAGCGAGGCGGGCGTGCTGCCCGACGACGACTACATCCAGGCGATGCACGATTTCAACGCCGAGCTCGTCGCGGCGGGCGCGCTGCTCGCGGCCGAAGGGCTCTACCCCAGCTCCAAGGGCGCGCGGATCGCCTACACCCAGGGCAAGGGCCGGGTGGTCGACGGCCCGTTCACCGAGTCCAAGGAGCTGATCGCGGGTTTCTGGATCATCGAGGTGGGCTCCCGGGAGGAGGCCCTGGACTGGGCGCTGCGCATCCCGGTCCCGTGCGACGCCGAGGGTGAGGGCATCGAGGTCCGCCGGGTGATGGACCCGGCCGATCTGCTGCGGGCCACCGAGGCGCGTGCCGTCCTGCCCGTCCTGGAGCGGGGGCTGGACCGGATGGCCGCGCTGATCGCCGAGACCGATCCCGCGCGGGCGTCCGCGCCCACCCCCTGCCCCGAGTGGGACGTCGCCGCCCTCGTCGGCCATGTGATCCGGCAGATCGCCGAGTTCGCGGGGGCCGAGCCCGTTCCGGCGGGGGACGGCTGGAGCGCCGCGTTCGCCGCCTCGGCCGACGCCCTGCGCGCCTCCTGGGCCGATCCCGACGCCCTGGAACGGGTCCGCGCGACGCCCGCCGGAACCCTGGACGCCCGCTGGTCGATCAGCCAGCAGATCGTCGAGCTGGCCGGCCACTCCTGGGATCTGGCCGTCGCCACCGGCCGTCCACTGGAGCTCGACGCCGAGACCGTCGAGCTCGCCCACGGTTTCGTGACCACGAACCTCAAGCCGGAGATGCGCGGCACGTTCATGGCCGAACCCGTCCCGGTGCCCGAGCGGGCCGCGCCCCAGGATCGCTTCCTCGGCTTCATCGGCCGCGACCCCGCCTGGCGGGGCTGAGCGGCCAGACCGGGGAGGTCGGGGGGTCGGGCAGACTGGGGGGATGCCGTCGATCCTGCCTGAAGGCGACCCCGTGCCCGCCGACGGGTCGCTCCCGCCCACCGCGCTGGAAGGGCTGGGCGGCAGGCCGTTCGGGTTCTATCTGCACGTCCCGTTCTGTGTGACGCGCTGCGGCTACTGCGACTTCAACACCTACACGGCCACCGAGCTGGGGCCCGGCGCGTCCCGCGACTCCTACGCCGACACCCTGATCTCCGAGGTGCGGCTGGCCCGCAAGGTGCTCGGCGGCGCCGACCTGCCCGTCCAGACGGTGTTCGTCGGCGGCGGCACCCCGACCCTGCTGCCGCCCGGCGACCTCGGCCGGGTGCTCGCGGCCGTCCGGGACGAGTTCGGGCTGGCGGCGGGCGCCGAGGTCACCACCGAGGCCAACCCGGAGACGGTCGACCCCGCCTACCTGGACGGCCTGCTCGACGGCGGCTTCACCCGGATCTCCTACGGGATGCAGAGCGCCCGCCAGCACGTCCTGGACGCCCTCGACCGCACCCACACGCCCGCCAAGGTCCCCGTCGTGGTCCGGCAGGCCAAGGAGGCGGGCTTCCGGCACGTCAACCTCGACCTGATCTACGGGACGCCGGGGGAGAGCGACGACGACTGGCGCGCCTCCCTGGAATCGGCCCTCGCCGCCGGGCCCGACCATGTCTCGGCGTACGCGCTGATCGTCGAGGAGGGCACGAAACTCGCGGGCCAGGTGAAGCGCGGCGAGCTGGCCGAGCCCGACGACGACGCGATGGCCGACCGCTATCTGATGGCCGACGAGCTGCTGGGCGCGGCCGGGATGCAGTGGTACGAGCTGTCGAACTGGGCGCTGCCCGGCGGCGAGTGCCGGCACAACGTCCTGTACTGGCAGGGCGCCGACTGGTGGGGGGCGGGCCCTGGCGCGCACAGCCATATCGGCGGCACGCGCTGGTGGAACGTCAAGCATCCGGCGGCCTACGCGCAGCGCCTGCACCAGACGATCACCCCGGCCCACGCCCGTGAGGTGCTGGACGAGGAGACCAGGAAGGTCGAACGGATCCTGCTGGAGATCCGGCTGCGCGAAGGCTGCCCGCTGGAGCTCCTGGACGCCGCGCTCGTCCGGGAGCAGGTGCGCCGCGGCCTGCTGGTGATCGAGGACGGCAGGGCCGTCCTCACCCTTCAGGGAAGGCTGCTGGCGGACGCCGTCGTCCGCGACCTCACTTGACGATCTTGAAGGCGAACGGCGCGGGGATGGTGTGCCAAGCGCCCCGGTTCACCCGGGTCGCGCTGAACACGACCAGCCCCATCGAGATCGCGGCCCAGCCGAGCCCCACCCAGAGCGCACCCGGAATCCAGTTGGCCAGCAGCACCGCCGCCGCGAACACGATCCCGGTGGTCAACGCCAGGTTCAGCGCCTGACGGCCGTGGTGGCGCGCGTACGCCGAACGGCCGCGCTTGGTGAAGTAGACGTACAGCGGCGGGAGCGCCCAGAACAGGAACTGGCCGATGTAGGCGGTCAGCGCCCAGTTGCGCTCATCCGGGGTGGTGGATCCGCCGTGGTACCCGGCGGCGAACGCGGGCGGCATCTCCACGGTCGGCGTCGGCTGCGGACCCTGGTGGCGGGGGAACACGAGCGATCACTCCTCGGTCGTGACGAAATCAATCAACTCTTCGACGCGCCCCAGCAGTTCTGGTTCCAGATCGGCCCAGCTCTTCACCGCGCCGAGGATCCGCCGCCAGGCGCCGCGCGTGTCGGCGGGCCACCCGAGCCGAGCGCACACGCCCTCTTTCCAGTCGAAACCGCGCGGGACCTGCGGCCACGCCCTGATCCCGACGGCCTGCGGCTTCACCGCCGCCCAGATGTCGATGTAGGGATGCCCGGTGATCAGGACGTCCGGATGGTCGATCTGGCAGGCGATCCGCCACTCCTTGGACCCCTCGACGAGATGGTCGACGAGCACCCCGAGCCGCCGCCCGGGACCGGGCTCGAACTCCGCGACGATCCGCGGCAGATCGTCGATGCCCTCCAGGAACTCCACGGCGACGCCCTCGACCCGCAGGTCATGGCCCCAGATCTTCTCGACGAGCTCGGCGTCGTGGACGCCCTCGACATAGATCCGCGACTCCAGCGCCACCCGCGCCTTGTGATCGCGGACCGCGATCGACCCCGACGCCGTCCTGACCTGGCGGCCCGACAGCTTCGGCACGGGCCGGACCAGGGTGACGGGCCTGCCGTCGATCAGGAACCCGGCCTTGGCCAGCGGGAAGACACGGCGTCGGCCGTCGCGGTCCTCCAGGGTCACCTCGTCCTTGCCGCACGCGACGACCGCGCCGCAGAACCCGCTGTCGGGGTCCTCGACGACCAGGTCGCGCTCGGCCTCGACGTCGGGGATGGTCCCCTTCTTGGGAAGCCGCCATTCACCCGCCAGAACGTCCTGTCCGTAGTCCACGCACCGACCCTAATCAACTCCTGTGACACCTGCTACTCAGGCGGGGCGAGGTGCTGGTAGGCGCGGCGGACGGCGTGCAGCAGGACGACCGGGTCGTAGGGCCAGTCGCACGCCGTCAGCGCCTTGATCGGGTCGAGCCCCGCGTCGTGGGACTCGCGGATCGTGTGGGCGACGGCCGCGACGGCGTCCCGCTGGTCGCGGGCGAAGTCCCGGCCGACGACCGCCCCGTGGCCCGGGACGATCTGCTCGGGCCGCAGCTCCAGCAGCCGGGTCAGGGTGATCGGCCAGTCGAGCGGGAAGCTGTCGGGCCCGTAGGCGGGCGGCCCCGCCTCCTCGACGAGATCGCCCGCGAACAGCACGCCCGAGTCCGGCACGTAGGCGACCAGATCGTGGCCGGTGTGGCCGCGGCCCAGATGGTGCAGCTCCACCAGCCGGTCGCCGAGGTCGATCAGGGCGCGGTCGGCGACCAGTTCGGTCGGCGCGGGCACCTCGATCCCCGCGACGGAGGCCGCCCAGTCCGGATCGTCCAGGGCCATGGTGGTCCAGGCTTCGCGCCTGAGATACTCGGGCAGATCGGTGTGTCCCCAGAAGAGGCCGGTGAAGGCCCCGTTGCCGAAACAG
This sequence comes from Actinocorallia lasiicapitis, assembly GCF_054778695.1. Taxonomy (NCBI): domain Bacteria; kingdom Bacillati; phylum Actinomycetota; class Actinomycetes; order Streptosporangiales; family Thermomonosporaceae; genus Actinocorallia; species Actinocorallia lasiicapitis. The sequence goes on along the minus strand of NZ_BAAGZI010000108.1, from coordinate 3,481 downwards.
TGATCGAAATGACCATGGGTGTTGATCACCGCGACGGGCTCGCCGCAGCCGAGCTCGCGCAGATCGTCACGGAGCGTCGCGCCCAGGGCGGGCGAGGCCAGTGTGTCGATCAGCACCGCGCCGTGCCTGCCGGTGACGACCCCCACACTGACGTCGAAATCGTGGTACCGGCGGCGGTAGCAGCGGTCGCCCACCTCTTCCCAAAGCATGGTTCCAGCCTCTCGCACATCGACTTCCGCCTCAGGGACCGTACACTTGGCACTCGTAGACTGGGAGTGCCAGGCAGGAGGTGAGCGCGTTGCTGGATGATCGCAAGCTTTCGATTCTGCGCGCCATCGTCGAGGACTACGTGTCCACCAACGAGCCCGTGGGCTCGAAGGCACTCGCCGAGAGGCACGCGCTGGGCGTGTCGCCGGCGACGGTCCGCAACGACATGGCCGTGCTGGAGGAGCAGGGGTACATCACCCAGCCCCACACCAGCGCGGGCCGGATCCCCACCGACAAGGGCTACCGGCTGTTCGTCGACAAACTGTCGACGATCAAGCCGCTGTCCTCGGCGGAACGGCGGGCGATCGAATCGTTCCTCGGCGGCGCCTATGATCTGGACGACGTCGTCCACCGGACGGTGCGGCTGCTCGCACAGCTCACCCGGCAGGTGGCGGTCGTGCAGTACCCGTCGCTGAACCGGTCCTCGGTACGGCACATCGAGCTGGTGCCCGTCGCGCAGCGGCGGCTCCTGCTGGTACTGATCACCGACACGGGCCGGGTCGAGCAGCGGGTGATCGAGACCTCTTCCGATGTGACGGAGGACTCGATAGCCCACCTTCGTGCGGTACTGAACGGGCTGCTCGACGGGCGCGCGCTCGCCGAGGTGCCCCTCGCCGTCGCCGATCTGTCCGAGCGGGTCCCCGCCGAGGACAGGCCGATCGCGGTGGCGGTGCTGTCGGTTCTGCTGGAGACCCTGGTCGAACGGCATGAAGAAAAGATCGTCTTCGCGGGCGCGGCGAACCTCGCTCACGTAGATTTCTCGCAGTCGCTCCGTGACGTCTTGGAAGCGCTCGAGGAACAAGTGGTGCTGATGCGGTTGTTGGGGGAGACGGGCGATCCGGCCACCCTCACCGTCCGGATCGGCACCGAGAACCAGATGGAGGGGCTCCGGTCCACCTCCGTCGTCGCCACCGGATACGGTGCCGACGGGCTCGCCCTGGCCCGGCTCGGGGTGCTAGGCCCCACACGAATGGATTACCCCGGAACGATGGGAGCGGTACGCGCTGTGGCACGTTACGTCGGTCAGATTCTGGCGGGATCGTAGTGCGCGACTACTACGCCACTCTCGGAGTGAGCCGCAACGCGACCCCCGACGAGATCAAGAAGGCCTATCGCAGGCTCGCCCGTGAGCTGCACCCGGACGTCAACCCCGACGCCGCGTCGCAGGAGAAGTTCAAGGACGTCACCCAGGCCTACGAGGTCCTCTCCGACCCCAAGAAGAAGGAGATGTACGACCTCGGGGCCGACCCGTACGCCTCGGGCGGCGGGGCCGCCGGCGCCGGATTCGGCGGGGCGGGCTTCCCGTTCAGCGACATCATGGACGCGTTCTTCGGCAACGCGACGACCTCGCGGGGCCCCCGCAGCCGCGCCCGCCGCGGCCGCAACGCCACCCTCCGGGTCGAGCTCGACCTGAACGAGACGGCGTTCGGCACGACCCGCGAGCTGACCATCGACACCGCGACGGTCTGCGGCTCCTGCACCGGCACCGGCGCGGCCCCCGGCACGACGCCCGACCCGTGTGACATGTGCCACGGACGCGGCGAGATCCAGCAGGTCCAGCGGTCGTTCCTCGGCCAGGTCATGACGTCGCGCCCCTGCCCGCAGTGCGGCGGCTACGGCTCCGTGATCAGGACCCCCTGCCACGAGTGCTCCGGCGACGGCCGGGTACGCACCCAGCGCACCATCAAGGTCAAGATCCCGGCGGGTGTCGAGCACGGCACCCACATCCAGCTCGCGGGCGAGGGCGAGATCGGCCCCGGCGGCGGACCGGCGGGCGACCTCTTCCTGGAGATCGTCGAACGGCCCCACGCGATCTTCGAGCGGGACGGCGACGACCTGCACTGCACCGTCCAGATCCCGATGACGGCCGCCGCTCTCGGCACCACGGTCACCATCGAGACCCTGGACGGCGCCGAGGACGTCGACATCCGGCCCGGCACCCAGTCCGGCCAGGTCATCCCGCTGTACGGCAGGGGCGCCCAGCACCTCAACGCCTCGGGCCGCGGCGATCTGATGATCCACGTCAACATCGAGACGCCGACGAGGCTCGAGCCCGAGCAGGAGGAACTGCTGCGCCAGCTCGCCGTCCTGCGCGGCGAGGAGCGGCCGCCGGGCAAGTTCGCCCCCGGCCAGCAGGGCTTCTTCTCCCGCCTCCGGGACGCCTTCCACAGTTGAAGAGAAGTTCCCGAAGCCTTCCGTGAGGGCTACGACGAACCGGTGTGAAGTGATCCGGGGGGTGGCCGTGACGGCCGCCCCCCGGACGCGTTCCCGGCTCAGCCCTGGCCGATGTTGACCATCCACGGGATGCCGAAGCGGTCGGTCCAGGCGCCGAACTCGTCGCCCCACATCTGGACCGCCAGCGGCACCGTGACGGTGCCGCCCGCCGACAGGGACTTGTAGTAGGTGCGCAGGGTTTCGGCGGTGTCGGCGTCGCCGGAGAGGCTGACGGCGATGTTGCTGCCGAAGACGACGTCCATGCCGGGCGGGACGTCGGCGCCCATCAGGGTGAAGCCGAGGTCGGTCTCCAGCATCCCGTGCATGATCTGGTCGGCGAACGGGGCGTCCTCGCCGCCGTACTCGCCGAACGTGTGCAGTGCGAGGCTGCCTCCGAGGACCGAGTGGTAGAACTCCATGGCCTGTTTGGCCTGGCCGTCGGGGAAGCTGATGTACGGGTTGAGGCGCGTGGGCATCTTTCGGCTCTCCTCGGTGACTCCTCGATCGGTTCCGTCGCCCCATCGTCGCAGCCGGCCCGTCAAGAGAGCCCGCTCTCCGGCCATATGCGGATAAAGGTCTCGATCGTGGGGCGGGTGCGCGCGGTGGGAGGATGGAGGCGTGAGTGCTCCGGTGTTTCTGGTCGAGACGGGTGTGTTGGACGGCGCGCGGGTGCTGCTGGACGGCCCCGAAGGGCGTCATGCGGCGACCGTGAAGCGGCTGCGGGCCGGCGAGGAGGTCGTGCTCGCCGACGGCGCCGGGCGCAGCGCCCGGTGCGTGGTCGTCGAGGTGCTGAAGGGGGCGCTGGAGCTCGAGGTCGTGGAACGGACGGCCCAGGAGGCCGCGCGGCCGCGGCTCGTCGTCGTGCAGGCGCTGCCCAAGGGGGAGCGCGGCGAGCTGGCCGTCGAGGTGATGACCGAGGCGGGCGTCGCCGAGCTGATCGCGGCCGAGTCGGGGCTCGGCTACCGGATCGCCCGGTCGGGGCGGTTCCTGCAGTCCGACA
>NZ_BAAGZI010000107.1:0-16385 GCF_054778695.1 Actinocorallia lasiicapitis | reverse complement strand
GGTGGGCGGGTCGCCGGGGCGGGGGGCTGGCAGGGCACGAGGCGGGGTTCGGAGGGGTGAGATGCCCCTGGGGGGTCAGTTGGGGAGCTGGAGGTCGGGTTTGGCTAGTTCTTCGACGTTGACGTCGTGGAAGGTGACTACGCGGACGTTTTTTACGAAGCGGGCGGGACGGTACATGTCCCAGACCCAGGCGTCCTGCATGGTGACCTCGAAGTAGACCTCGCCGTTTTCCAGGCTGCGGACCTGGAGATCCACGGTGTTGGTGAGGTAGAAGCGGCGCTCGGTCTCGACCACATAGGTGAAAAGACCGACCACGTCGCGGTATTCGCGATAGAGCTGGAGCTCCATCTCTGTCTCATACTTTTCCAGATCTTCAGCAGACACCGCTAACCTCCCCAGGCTCCCGCAAGTGCTTCCCACCAGGCATTCTGCCTCCAAACCATGCGTACTAGTCCACAAGTTTCATGATCATCTACTAGTGGACCAGCTGACAATAACAACCTCCGGCCCGACCCCTGAAGATTAGTGGAGTCGCGCGGAGAAGAGCGCAACATGATGACCACCTCCCGCTGCGGCTCACGCGAACCGGTCGGGCTCCCGCAGGCCGGGTCCCTTTCTCGCGCCCCGGTCGCTTGTCTCGCGCCCCCTGCCTGCGTTCCGAGCCTATGGCTGCGCGTCCCTCCCTCCTGCCCCACCTCCCGGTCCCCCGCCTCGCGCTCGGGGAAGTGCGGGTTCCGGGCCCGCCACACACCGCTTTGGCCCGGGACCTCTCACCGCGGCTGCACTCCTGGCACTCGGCCGCTCGGATTTCTGCCGGTGAGGTGGTTGGGCTTGCCGTTTCTTCTGGTTGGTGGTCAGGGTTGGGGGTGGTCGGGGTGGGAGCGTTTGAGGCGCCAGCCGGTTCGGGTGCGTTCGATGAAGTTCATGGCGTGGAGGAGGGAGAGGCGGCTGCGGGCGGTGTTGTGGTCTACGGCGGCGGCGATGGCGATCTCGTGAGGGTCGGCGCCGCCGCCGGTCGCGGGGACGGCTTCGAGGACGCGGCGGGAGGCGGGATCGAGGGCGTCGCGCGGGCGGGACGGGTGCTCGGGGCGGGTCAGGCCCTCACCGATACGGCCGACCTCCTCGATGACCTCGTTCGCGTTGGTGACGAGACGGGCCGGTGGCACGGAACGGAGCAGTTCGTGGCAGCCGCGCGACATCAGTGAGTTGACCGAACCCGGATACGCCATCACATGACGTCCCAGAGCGCGGGCGTGGTTCGCGGTGTTGAGCGCCCCGCTGCGCAGATCGGCCTCGACGACGACCGTGCCCGTGGTCAGCGCCGCGATCACACGGTTGCGGACCAGGAAACGCGGGCGGGTCGGGTGGGTGGTCGGCGGCCATTCGCTGACGATGATCCCGCGGTTGACGATCTCGGCGATGAGCCCGGAGTTACGTGGCGGGTAGGCGAGGTCGATGCCGTTCGCGAGAGCGGCGATCGTCATGCCGTCGGCGGCGAGGGTGCCGCGGTGGGCGGCCGCGTCGATGCCGAGGGCCGCGCCGCTCACGACCGTCCATCCCTGCTCGGCCTGTTCGGCGCCGAGGACCTGGGCGGCGCGCTCGCCGTACGGGGTGCATCTGCGGGCGCCGACGACCGCCACCGACCGCAGGCAGATCTGCCGCAGGTCCGGCCCGCCGCGGACCCACAGCGCGATCGGCGCGGACTCCCGCAGGTGGGCGAGGGTCGACGGCCATTCGACGTCGCCGGGGCACAGCAGCCGTCCGCCGACCTGCTCGGTGATGAACATCGCCGCGTCGGGGTCGGCTGCGGCCACCCGCATCCGCCACCCGGCCAGCCGCTCCTCACTGACCCCGACCCCTTCCGGCACGCACCCTTTCCGCACCGCCTCGACCGCCCCGACGGGCCCCTCCCGCTCGATGAGCCGGTACATGAACCCGTCCCCGGGTTCCCCCACCGAACTCAACCAGGCCCGAGCCCACCTCTCCCGCTCATCGACCCCCATCGCGCACTCCCTCCCCACCGAACCCCCACACCCCTCCATCACCCTTCGCCACGCCCATCGACGCGCCCCGCTTCTCGTCGCCGTCCCGCGGCGATCGGCGACCGGTCACCCCAAGGCCAGGGCCCGAGCGCTTCGCCACGCCCATTGACGCGCCCCGCTCCTCGTCCCCGCCCCACGGCGACCGGCAACCGGTCACCCCAAGGCCAGGGCCCGAGCCGGGACCTGAGCTGACGGCCGTGCGGGAACCACGGTTCGCGGTCGGTGGTGGGTTGGGTGGAGCGGTAAGGGTGAGCTGTGGCGATTTATTGGATTCGTCCTTGCTGCTGCTTGCTGGAGAGCCCTTGCCGATCTGGTCTGAGCCGGGGCCGGGGTGTTGGAGGAGGGTGAGGTAGGGCGGGAGGCGGTAGTAGGAGCCGGTGGGGAGGTCGGGGTCGGCGAAGTAGGAAGGGGCGGTGGGGCCGCCTTCGGGGGTGAGGCGGATCCATCGGGTTCGGAGGTGGACGGGGGGCGCGGGGTCGAGTGGTCGGAGGGGATGCACTGACGCAGGGGGACGGGACGGAGGGATGAGGTGACGGTGGAGGGAATGTCGGAGGGCGTTGATCCAGAAGATGCCGTGGGAGCTGAACCAGGAGATGCCGTGAGCTCGGAAGGGGAAGTGGCTTGGGGAGGGTCGGTTGAGAGGGGCGGTGTTGGTGGGCGGGAGTGCGGCGTTCGGTCCGGGAGTTCCCGCGTTGATCCAGGAGATTCCTCGGGAGGCGTGGGGGGTTCGGGTGGGCATGGGAGGTGTGCCTTTCGTTGTGGTGGGGGTGCGGGGGAGTTAAGGGGAGTGGTCAGGGGCGGCGGCCGCGCCAGAGGTCCAGGGCTTCGGCGGTGTCCCAGGGGGCGGGGGCGGGACGGCCGGAGAGGTCGGCGAGGGTCCACGCGGTGCGGAGGGCTCTGTCCAGCCCTCGGGCGCTCAGGGAACCGTCCTGGAGGGCCTGATCCAGAGGGGCCATGGTGTCGGGGGGTGGGGCGAAGCGGCGGCGGAGTTCGGGGGCGGGGACCTCGCTGTTGGTGCGCCAGGGGAGGCCCGCCATGCGGTGCTGGGCACGGTCACGGGCCTCCAGGACACGGGCGGCGACCGTCTCGCTGGACTCGGCCTGGTCGAGGTCGTAGCGGAGTTCGGCGCGGGTGGCGGGGGCGAGCTCGAGTTTCAGGTCGATGCGGTCGAGGAGAGGGCCGGAGATGCGGGCCAGATAGCGGGCACGCACGGACGGGGTGCAGCGGCATTGGAGGACCTTCGCGGCGGCGCAGGGACACGGATTGGCCGCCATGACCAGCGTGAACATGGCGGGGAAACGGGTGGTGACGCCCGACCTGTCGATCGCTACCTCGCCCTGCTCCATCGGCTGGCGGAGCGAGTCGAGGATGCCGCCGGAGAACTCCGGCGCCTCGTCGATGAACAGGACGCCGTTGTGGGCGAGGCTGATGGAGCCGGGACGGACCTGACGGCCGGAGCCGCCGCCGATCATCGCGGCGCGGGTGGCGCTGTGGTGGGGCGCGTGGAACGGGGCGTGGTCGATCAGGGGCTGGCCCGGCGGCAGCGTGCCGGCGACCGAGTGGATCGCGGTCGCCTCCAACGCCATCTGCCGGTCGAGCCGCGGCAGGAGCGTGGGGAGGCGTTCGGCGAGCATGGTCTTGCCGCAGCCCGGCGGACCCAGCAGGAAGAGATGGTGGCCGCCCGCCGCGCTGATCTCGAGGGCCCGGCGGCCGTCCGCCTGGCCTTTGACGTCGGCGAGATCGATGACGCCGCGGCGGGAACGGCCGGGGAAGTCACGGAAACCGGGGCTCTCGTCGGGGAAGTCGTCCTCGGGTGGTGGCGGTTCGTCGCGGAGATGGCACATCAGCGAGCGCAGCGAGCCGACGGCCAGCACTTTGACGTCCGGGACGAGCTCCGCTTCGACCCCGTTCGCCCGGGGCACCACCACGGTCTTCACGCCCGCTTCGGCGGCGCCCAGCACCGCGGGCAGGACACCGGGGACGGGACGGATCCGGCCGTCGAGACCGAGCTCACCCAGCATCACCATGTCGTTGGTGATCCCGTCGGGCAGGTTCCCCGCCGCCGCGAGGATCGCGACCGCGATCGCGACGTCGAACCCCGCGCCCGCCTTCGGCAGGCCGGCGGGGCCGAGCGCCACCGTCAGATGCCGGACGGGCCACTCCTCGCCCGAATGCATGATCGCGGCACGGACCCTGTCGCGCGCCTCGCTCAGCGCGGTGTCGGGCAGGCCCACCAGATGCAGCCCGGGCGTGCCGCTGGTGAGCGCCGCCTCGACGTCCACGAGATGCCCTTCGACGCCGACGAGCCCGACGGAGCGAGTTCTCGCCAGCGCCATCAGCCGTCCCCTCGCGCCTGGGCGGCCTCGTCCAGCGAGACGCGCGGAGCCTTCGCGGGCATGGGGTCGATCATGCGATCTCCTTCTGGTGGTCGATGGCGAAACCGGACGGGTGGGTGACGGTCAGGCCCAGCAGGTCGATACGGAGCGTGGAGCGCGGGACGTGGTGATCGGCCGCCCACCGGTGGGCCAGACGCCTTAAGCGGGCGGCCTTGGCCCTGGTGATCGCTTCCGCGGGCGTGCCGTAGGCGTCGGAGCTGCGGGTCTTGACCTCGCAGACGACGTGGTGACGGCCGTCGAACGCGACGATGTCGAGCTCGCCCTCCTTGCAGCGCCAGTTGCGGGACAGGACGGTCCAGCCGAGGTCGGTGAGGTAGAGGGCGGCGGCGGTCTCGCCGCGGCGGCCCAGCTCCTGGTTCCGGTTCATGACTCCAGGGTGAAGCTCCGTCACAGGACATAACGGACAGTGACCGGATCTGTGGATAACTTCTGGAGGGCCTCAGGGGCGTAGCGTGGCCGCGTGGACGGATTCGGGTTGGCGGAGTTCGAGCGGCACCTGCGGCTGGAGCGCGGGCTGTCCGAGCACACGGTGCGGGCCTACCTCGGCGATCTCCGGGATCTGGTCGGGCACGCGGGGCGGCGGGGGGTCGCCGGAGTGGACGAGCTGTACGCGGATCTCGTGCGGGACTGGCTGGCGCGACGGCATGAGGCCGGGGCGGCGAAGAGCACGCTGGCGCGGCAGACGGCCTCGGTACGCGCCTACACGGCCTGGGCGCAGCGGCGGGGCCTGAGCGATCACGACCCCGGACTGCGGCTCGGGACGCCGAAGCTCGAACGGCGCCTGCCCCGCGTGCTCCGCCAGGACGAGGCGCAGGAACTCCTCGACGCGCCCGGGACGCCCGGCTGGGGCGACGACCCGGAGAGCCTCCGGGACCGGGCGCTGCTGGAACTCCTCTACGCGACGGGCGTGCGCGTCAGCGAACTGTGCGGCCTCGACGTCGACGACCTCGATCATGAGTCGTGCACGGCACGTGTGCTGGGCAAGGGCGGCAAGGAGCGGACCGTCCCGGTGGGGGTTCCGGCGCTGCGGGCCGTCGAACGGTGGCTCACGCGGGGACGTCCCGCCTGGGCGGCGGACGGGAGCGGCCCGGCGCTGCTGCTGGGCGTCAAAGGGGGACGGCTCGGCGACTCCACGGCCCGGCGCGTGGTCCACCGCAGGCTCAGGGAGGCCGGGCTGACCGACCTCAGCCCGCACGGCCTGCGCCACACCGCCGCCACCCACCTCCTGGAGGGCGGCGCCGATCTCCGCGCCGTCCAGGAACTGCTCGGGCACGCCTCACTACAGACCACCCAGCTCTACACCCAGGTCTCCGCAGACCGCCTCAAACAAGTCCACGCCCAAGCCCACCCCCGAGCCTGACCCCTACCGCAGGACCGCGATCACGCCCCGCGCAGGCCCACCCTCAGACCCGCCCTTGTCCTGCGCGCCAGGACAGTGATCATGGGCCGGGCGATTGCACGCTCAGGCCCCCTTCTTGTGGGACGGGGGCGGGAGGCCTTAGCGGTGGGGGAGGAGGCGGATTGTGGGGTGGGTGAGGAGGGTGAAGGGGTTGAGGTAGGTGGGGCCTCGGCGGAGGCCCCAGTGGAGGCAGGGGGTGGTGCAGTGGGAGCCGGTCTCCAGGGTGCCGATCATGGTGGCGGTGGTGACGGGCGTTCCCTCGGGCAGGGACGGGGTGACCGGCTCGTAGGTGGTCCTGAGCTGGCCGTGGGTGATGGTGATCACGCCGCGGCCGGCGAGGTCGCGGGCGAAGGTGATGCGGCCGGGGCCCGTGGCATGGACCGGATCGCCGGGGGCGGCCGCCAGGTCGACGCCGCGGTGGCCGGGGAGCCAGGGCAGCGGCGGCGGGGCGTAGCGGCGGATGATCCGGACGGGCGGCGGGACCGGCCACGCCCAGACCGGAGCGGCGGGAGCGGTCAGGAGCGCCGGAGGGAAGGGGAGCATGGCCCCATCGTGAGCGCCGGACGCCGGGAACAGCGGCCCGAACGGTGTTCTGTGGATGACGGGACGGTGGCGGTTCGGTTCGGAGTGGAGCGGGATTGGCCGTAGACTGGGGGCACGGCTTGGGTGGACTGTGTCCGCCCGCCGAATTCATGCGCCCGCAACCGCGAGAGCGGGGCGTGCTCCCAAGGTCCACGAGCGGTGTTCGTGGCGGGGGTGTGTCCGGGCGCTGGCAGGCAACCGAAACAGAAGAAGGAAGCAACATGGCTCCCGTCGTCACCATGCGACAGCTCCTCGAGAGCGGCGTCCACTTCGGCCACCAGACGCGTCGCTGGAACCCGAAGATGAAGCGCTTCATCCTGACCGAGCGCAACGGCATCTACATCATCGACCTGCAGCAGTCGCTGGCCCACATCGACCGCGCCTACGAGTTCATCAAGGCGACGGTCGCCCACGGCGGCACCATCCTGTTCGTCGGCACCAAGAAGCAGGCGCAGGAAGCGATCGCTGAGCAGGCGGCCCGCGTCGGGATGCCCTACGTGAACCAGCGCTGGCTGGGCGGCATGCTCACCAACTTCACCACCGTCCACAAGCGCCTCCAGCGCATGAAGGAGCTCGAGCTCCTCGACTTCGACGACGTCGCCGGCTCCGGCATGACGAAGAAGGAACTGCTGGGTCTCAAGCGCGAGAAGGACAAGCTGGAGAAGACCCTCGGCGGTATCCGCGACATGGCGAAGGTCCCCTCCGCCGTGTGGATCGTGGACACCAAGAAGGAGCACATCGCGATCTCCGAGGCCAAGAAGCTGAACATCCCGGTCGTCGCGATCCTCGACACCAACTGCGACCCCGACGAGGTCGACTTCCCGATCCCGGGTAACGACGACGCCATCCGCGCCGTCTCCATCCTGACCCGCGTGGTCGCCGACGCCGTCGCCGACGGCCTGCTGTCCCGTTCCGGCCAGCACGCCGAGAAGACCGCCGAAGTCGTCGAGCCGCTCGCCGAGTGGGAGCGCGACCTCCTTGAGGGCAAGCCCGCCGGCACCGTTGAGGCCGAGGCGCGCGCCGAGGACGGCGGCGCCACCGAGGTGCAGTCCTCCGCGAACACCGAGCGTGACGCCGAGGCCGCCCCGGTCGCCACCCCCGAGGTCGAGGCCGAGATCGCCGTCACCGACGGTGAGGCTCCCGGAGCTTCGGTCTAAGTCATCCAGTGATCCGCCCCCGGCCTGATCAAGGTCCGGGGGCGGCCCGCCGACTGCCAGACGTACAAAGACGAGAGAGATACCAACGATGGCGAACTACTCCGCCGCCGACGTCAAGCGGCTTCGCGAGATGACCGGCTCCGGCATGATGGACTGCAAGAACGCCCTGGTCGAGTCCGAAGGCGACTTCGAGAAGGCCGTAGAGATCCTGCGTCTCAAGGGCGCCAAGGACGTCGGCAAGCGCGCCGAGCGCGTCGCGGGCAACGGCCTGGTCGTCGAGTACTTCAACGGCTCCGACGACGCCACGCTCCTCGAGCTCAAGTGCGAGACCGACTTCGTCGCGAAGAACGCGAGCTTCATCGCGCTCGCCGGGAAGATCGTCGAGTTCGCCGCGAAGTCCGACGCCAAGGACACCGAGTCCCTCGCGGCGCTGGAGATCGAGCCCGGCAAGACCGTCGCCAAGCTCATCGAAGAGAACTCCGCCACCATCGGCGAGAAGCTCGAGCTCGGCCGGTTCGTGCACTACACCGGCGGCTTCGTCGCCAGCTACCTGCACAAGAGCGACCCGCAGCTCCCGCCGACCACCGGCGTCCTCGTCCAGCTGGACAAGGAGAACGCCGAGCTGGCGCGCGACATCGCCCAGCAGATCGCGGCCATGTCCCCGAAGTTCATCACCTTCGAGGAGATCCCGGCCGAGACGATCGAGAAGGAGCGCGCGCTCGCCGAGGTGAAGACCCGCGAGGAGGGCAAGCCCGAAGCCGCGATCGCCAAGATCGTCGAGGGCCGCGTCAACTCCTACCTCAAGGACTTCGTGCTCCTGGAGCAGGCGTTCGTCAAGGACAACAAGAAGACCATCGCGAAGCTGCTCGACGAGGCCGGTGCGAACGTCACGGCGTTCTCGCGCTTCAAGGTCGGCCAGGCCTGAGCCGAAGGTAGTCGCGATCATCGTTAGCAAGAACGAGGAGGCCGTCACCGTGCCAGAAAACACCAACCCTGACACGGCGGCGGCCTCTTCGCTTGCCCAGGCGCAGGGCCACGGCTGGAAGCGGGTTCTGCTGAAGCTGTCCGGCGAGGCGTTCGCCGGCGGCCAGCCGCTGGGCATCGACCCCGCCGTGCTCCAGCACATCGCCGAGGCGATCAAGACCGCGGTCGACGAGGGCATCGAGGTCGCCGTGGTCTGCGGCGGCGGCAACATGTTCCGCGGCCAGCAGCTCGCCGAACGCGGCATGGACCGTGCGCGCGGCGACTACATGGGCATGTTGTCCACGGTCGTCAACTGCCTCGCGCTGCAGGACTTCCTGGAGCGGCTGGGTCTCGACACGCGCGTCCAGACGGCCATCACGATGGCCCAGGTCGCGGAGGCCTACATTCCGCGCCGCGCCGTCCGGCACCTCGAGAAGGGCCGTGTGGTGATCTTCGGCGCGGGCCTCGGCCAGCCGTTCTTCTCCACCGACACCACCGCGGCGCAGCGTGCGCTGGAGATCGGCGCGGACGCCGTGCTCAAGGGCACTCAGGTCGACGGCGTGTACGACGCCGACCCCCGCAAGAACCCGGACGCGGTGCGTTTCGACCGTTTGGACTACGTTGAGGTTCTGCGGCGCGGTCTGAAGGTCATGGACGCCACCGCGATCAGCCTCTGCATGGACAACGGCCTGCCCATCGTGGTCTTCGACCTGATGGGTCAGGGCAACATCGTGCGGGCGGTCCGGGGCGAGAAGATCGGCACCCTCGTCAGCCCGGCCGACAAGTAGGGCCGGGACGTAGCCAAAGGGACGGGAAAGATGATCGACGAGATCCTCCTCGAAGCCGAGGAGAAGATGGAGAAGGCCGTCACGGTCGCCAAGGAGGACTTCGCCGGTATCCGCACCGGCCGGGTCACCCCCGCCATTTTCAACAAGATCATGGTGGAGTACTACGGCGCGCTGACCCCGGTCAACCAGCTCGCCTCCTTCCACTCGCCCGAACCGCGCATGGTCGTCATCCAGCCTTACGACAAGGGCAGCATGTCGGCGATCGAGCGGGCGATCCGCAACAGCGATCTGGGCGTCAACCCGGGCAACGACGGCGCGCTCATCCGGGTGGTCTTCCCCGAGCTGTCGGAGGAGCGCCGCCGCGAGTTCGTGAAGGTCGCCGGCACCAAGGCCGAGGACGCCAAGATCTCCATCCGGAACGTCCGCCGCAAGGCCAACGACACCCTCGACAAGATGGTGAAGGACGGCGAGGCGGGCGAGGACGAGGTCCGGCGTGCCGAGAAGGAGCTCGACGACGCGACGAAGAAGTACGTCGCCTCGATCGACGCGATGCTCGAGCACAAGAAGGCCGAGCTCCTCGAAGTCTGATGGCCCAGACCGTTGATGGACCCCCTTCGCCGGGGTCCGATAAGCCGGGTGACGGCAAGGTGCGTCGCAACCCGGGACGCAACGTCCCGGTGGCCGTCGGCGTGGGCGTCGGCCTGGCCGCCGTGGTGGTGGGTTCGCTGCTGTTCTACCGGCAGCTCTTCATCCCCGTCCTGATCTTCTTCGGTGCGATCGCGATGAAGGAGCTCCTCGACGCGTTCGCGACGAAGGACATCCGGATCCCGCTGCTGCCGGTGGGGCTCGGCTCGGTCGCGATGCTGCTGGCCGCCTACGTCGACGGCCCGCACGGGCTGATCATCGCGCTGTCGCTCACCGTCCTGGTCACATTGATCTGGCGGTTGAAGGACGGCGCCGACGGCTATGTGCGCGACGCCACGACCAGCGTCTTCACCCTCATCTACCTGCCGTTCCTGGCGGGTTTCGCGATGCTGCTGCTGGCTCCCGAGGACGGCGCGAAGCGGATGGTCGTGTTCATCGCGACGACCGTGGCGTCCGATATCGGCGGGTTCTTCGCCGGGGCCTACCTGGGCAAGCACAAGATCGCGCCGAACATCAGCCCGAAGAAGACCTGGGAGGGCTTCACCGGGTCGGCGCTGACCTGCATGGCCGTCGGCGCGTGGCTGATGGTCTGGCTGCTGGACGGCCAGTGGTGGCAGGGCCTGATCCTGGGCGCGTTCTGCGTCTGCACGGCGACCCTTGGCGACCTGGTCGAATCCATGATCAAGCGGGATCTCGGCGTCAAGGACCTGGGGTCCTTCCTGCCGGGGCACGGCGGCGTCATGGACCGGCTCGACTCCCTCCTGATCACCGTCCCGGTGGTATGGATTCTGCTTGAGCTCTTCACATAGGTGACACTGGAAGCATGGACGAGACCAGCGAAGACACGACCACGGTCAACGAGGAGCCGCAGCCGCCGAGGCCAGGCCAGCTCGTCTTCGCCGGTCCGCGCCGTTCGAAGCCTCCCCGCCATCTCGCCGATCTGACGGTCGCCGAACGGCGCGAGGCGGTGACGGCCCTGGGCGAGAAGCCGTTCCGCGCCGACCAGCTGTCCCGCCACTACTTCGACCGGCTCATCGACGACCCGTCGCAGATGTCGGATCTGTCGCAGATGCTCCGCGACAAGCTCGTCCCCGAGCTGATGCCGCGGCTCCTCACTTCGATCCGGGATCTGGCCTGCGACAACGGCAGGACCCACAAGACCGTCTGGAAGGCGTTCGACGGGGTCCTGTTCGAGTCGGTGCTGATGCGCTACCCGGACAGGGTGACGATGTGCGTGTCGTCGCAGGCCGGGTGCGGTATGAACTGCCCGTTCTGCGCCACGGGGCAGGCGGGCCTGACCAGGAACCTGTCCACGGCGGAGATCGTCGAGCAGGTCGCGGCCGGTCAGCGCGCCCTCAACCAGGGGAAGATCGCGGGCGGTCAGGGCCGGGTCAGCAACATCGTCTTCATGGGGATGGGCGAACCCCTCGCGAACTACAAGGCGGTGCTGGGCGCGGTCCGGCGGATCACCGACCCGGCCCCGTCCGGGCTGGGGATCTCGCAGCGGGGCGTCACGGTCTCGACGGTCGGGCTGGTGCCGGCGATCGAGAAGCTGACCGAGGAGGGGCTGTCGGTGCGGCTGGCGCTGTCGCTGCACGCCCCCGACGACGAGCTCCGCGACACCCTCGTGCCGATCAACACCCGCTGGAAGGTCCGCGAGGTGCTGGCGGCGGCGTGGGGGTACGCGCGCAAGAGCGGCCGCCGTGTCTCCATCGAGTACGCGCTGATCAAGGACATCAACGACCAGGCGTGGCGGGCCGATCTGCTCGGCAAGCTGCTCAAGGGCAAGCTCGTGCACGTCAACCTGATCCCGCTGAACCCGACTCCCGGGTCGAAGTGGACGGCGTCGCGGCCCGAGGACGAGGCCGAGTTCGTGCGGCGGCTGGAGTCGCACGGCGTCGCCGTGACCGTGCGGGACACGCGCGGCCGTGAGATCGACGGCGCCTGCGGCCAGCTCGCCGCCGCGACCAAGGGCTGACAGCCCCTTGTGAGACGCGCCCGATACGCGTCAGTATCGGCGGGGTCGAAGGAGGTCGCTATGGGTCGTTTTCCGCTCGTCATGCGCGGCTATTTCGGCGAAGAGGTCGACGCGCTGATCGTCCGGATCGAGGCCACGCTGGGCCGGTCCGAGGACGACGTCCCCGAGGTGACCTCGGCGGAGGTGCGCAAGGCCGGCTTCGCCTCGGTGGTGCGCGGCTATGACCGTCGCGCGGTGGACGAGGCGCTGGAGGAGTACATCCGGGAGCTGGAGGCGTTCGAGCGCGGCGACCGCGACCCCTACACCGAGACGGTCGGCGGCCAGATCTCCTGGCTGATCCGCTGGATCGAGGACGTCGAGTTCTCGGTGACGCGGATGCGCGCCGGCTACGCCGAGAAGGACGTCGACGCGTTCCTGGACCGCGTGGTGGCGGGCCTGCGCGGCGACGCCCCCGCCGTCTCCGCCGCCGACGCCCGCACCTGCGTGTTCCGCTCGGCCTTCCTGGGCCCCGGCTACGACGAACTCGAGGTCGACCGCTTCCTCGACCAGCTCGCCGCCGCTCTCGACCATCTCCAGACCCCTTAAGGCGGGCAGTGCGCCTGAGCTTGGTCCACAAGCGGACATACATTCATTCGGGATGTATGTAAGTGTGGCGGGTATGGAAGCCCTGAAGCTCAGCGCAGGAACGATCTCCTACCGTGACGAAGGGGACGGCCCGCCCGTCGTCTTCGTGCACGGGCTGCTCGTCAACGCCCAGCTCTGGCGGCACGAGATCCCGCCGCTCGTCGAGGCCGGATTCCGGTGCCTGGCACCGGTCCTGCCGTTCGGCGCGCACCCCGCACCGATGCGCCACGCCGCCGATCTGACGCCGCCCGGCCTCGCCACCCTCCTCGAAGAGTTCCTGGACGCCCTCGACCTCACCGACGTCACCCTCGTCGGCAACGACACCGGCGGGGCGATCGTCCAGCTGCTGATGGCGCGCAGGCCGGAGCGGGTCGGCCGGGTGGTGCTGGTCTCCTGCGACGTCCTGGACCGGTTCCCGCCACCCCCGTTCGGGTTCCTTCCCCTGGTCAGCAGGCTGCCCGGCGCCCTCTGGCTGACGGCTCAGCTGTTCCGGATCAGGGCGCTGCACCGGCTGCCGATCGCGCTCGGCTGGGTCGCGAAACGGCCGATTCCGCGTTCTGTCGTCGACTCCTACCTCGCCCCGATCCTGACCAGCCGGGGTGTCCGGCACGATCTGGGGAAGGCGCTGCGCGGTTTCGACAAGCGGCACACTCTCGCGGCGTTCGAGGCCAACGGCGGCTACGACCGTCCCGTCCTGCTGCTCTGGGCGGCCGAGGAGAAGCTGTTCCCCGTGGAGCTCGCCAGGCGGCTGGCCGACCGGCTGCCGAACGCCCGGCTGGAGCTGGTCGAGGACTCCTACACCTTCGTCTCGGAGGACCGGCCCGGACTGATCGCGGAGAAGGTTGAGGAGTTCGCGATACTGACGGGGTGAGACGCACCCAGGAGGATCGGACGCGCACCACCCGCGCGGCCCTCGTCGCCGCCGCCCGTACCCTGTTCGCCGAGCACGGCTACGCGGCGGTGTCGGCCGAGCAGATCGTGACGGCCGCGGGCGTGACGAGGGGCGCGCTCCAGCACCACTTCGGCGACAAGAAGAACCTCTTCCGCGAGGTCCTGGAGCAGCTGGAGATCGAGCTCAGCGCCCGTGTTCTGGCCCCCACCGACGACCCTTGGGAGCTCCTCACCAACGGCGTCCGCGCCTTTCTGGACGCCTGCGAGGAGCCCGAACTCGTCCAGATCGCCCTCCGCGACGCCCCCGCCGTCCTCGGCTGGCGGGAATGGCGCGAGATCGAGGCCCGCCACAACCTGGCCCTCATCGAGGCCGCCCTCACCCTCGCCATGGACGCCGGCGTGCTGCGCCCCGTCCCCGCCCGCCCCCTGGCCCACCTCCTCCTGGGCGCCTGCATCGAAGCCGCCCTCCTCACCGCCTCCGGCCACCCCCGCCCCGAATCCGAACAGACCCTCCTAGCCCTCCTCACCGGCCTCCGCACCTAGCAAAGCGCCGCTGAACCGCGTCGTGGCGGCCCTGCCTGAACCGTTCTCGACTGCCTTGCATTGCAAGGTACTCAAGCAGTACCTTGCAATGCATGACAGTTGACGGAGGCAAGAAGAGCCAGTGGCTGCGGGGCCTGCTGGACCTCTGCCTGCTCGCCGTGATCGGCGAGGAGCCCGCCTACGGCTATGCCATGACCCAGCGGCTGGCCGCGGCGGGGCTGGATGGTGTCGCGGAGGGATCGATCTACCCGGCGCTGGCCCGCCTCCAGAAGGACGGCCTCATCGAGGCCTTTCTGGCCGAGGCCCAGGGCGGCCCGCCCCGCAAGTACTACCGTCTGACGGCCCCGGGCCAGGTCGCGCTCGCCCAGTGGGCGGGGGAGTGGGAGCAGCTCGCCGGGGGCGTCGCGTCCGTCCTGGAACGGGTCGCCCGATGATCGGTACGACGGCGCGGCCGTCACGGGTACTGCTGCGCTGCCAGTGGACCTGGGTGCGGTTGGGTGCGCCGGCCGCGGACGTCCAGGAGATGTCGGTGGAGCTCCACTCCGACCTGGCGCTGGCCGAGCTCGACGGGCGCTCCGCCCTCGACTATGTCGGCGGCGATCCGGCCGGTTTCGCCCGGGCCTGGGCCGCGGCCCGCGGCTGCCTGCCGCAGCGCCGGTATCTAGGCCGCCTCGTCGCCGCGACGCTCGCGGGAGCACTGCCCGGCTCCTTCACCGCGCTGTTCTTCCTGTTCGGCCTGGACAGCCCCACCCTCGCCCAGGTCGTCGGCCCCGCCGACCCCGACTACTGCGTCCCCGGCTGCGTCCCCGAGGAGAACCTGCTCCAGCTGCCGACGCCGGTCAGGGTCACGTTGGTCCTGCTCGGCCTGCTCGCGGTCTGGGGCGGTGCGCTGGCCGCGGCCTCGGCGGTGCTGCGCTTCCACGGCGACGCCGCCCGGCGCGCGACCGTCCTGACGCTGGCGCCCGCGCTGCCCGTCGCCGTGGTCGCCGGTGCGGCCGCGAGCCACGAGTACGGGCGAGCGCACGACTACGCCTACGGGTGGAGCACCGTCGTTCCCGAGATCCTCCTGCCGTTCCTGGCGCTCATCGTGACCGTGTGCGCCGTACGGCTGATCGTCATCTCCCGCCGTTCCTGACCCTTGGAGTCGCCGTGCCCGTGTTGACGATCACCGGACTCACCTGCCGGCTGGGGGAGAGAACCCTCCTGGACGGTGTCGACCTGGCCGTGGAGACCGGACGGTCGATCGCCGTGACCGGCCCGTCGGGCTCGGGGAAATCGACCCTGCTCGGATGCGTGCTCGGACTGATCGCGGCGGACGAGGGCAGCATCGTGATCGCCGGGGTGGAGACCGCGCGGCTCGGGTCGCGGCGGATGGCCGCCGTCCGGCGACGGCATCTGGGCGTGGTCTTCCAGTTCGGCGAGCTGCTGCCCGAGCTGACCCCGGTGGAGAACGTCGCGCTGCCCGCTCTGCTGTCCGGCGTGCCGCAGCGGGTGGCGAACGATCGCGCTCGCGAACTGCTCGACGCTCTCGGGGTGCCCTTCGGTTCCACGCCGACCGCCCATCTGTCGGGTGGTGAGCGGCAGCGCGCCGCCGTCGCCCGCGCCCTCGTCTCCGGGCCCGACGTGCTCCTCGCCGACGAGCCGACCGGTGCGCTCGACGCCGAGACCAGGGACTCCGTCGCCGACATTCTGTTCTCCGCTCCCGCGGAACACCGCTGCGGCCTGGTCGTCGTCACCCATGATCCACAGGTCGCGGCGCGTGCCGACCGGGTGGTGGAGCTCTCGGGCGGCCGGCTGCGGGAGACGGTGCGGTGAGAGTCCTGCTGAAGATCGGCCGAGCGGCTGGACGGGGAGCACCGGGAGACCGGGCCCGTTTCTGGGCGCTGACCCTCGCGGCCTGCTGCGTCGCGCTCGCCTGCCTGGTCATGGCGGGAGCCGTCGTGACGCTCCAAGGCCGGGACGCGGTCGTCGCGGCCAGGACCGCGACCCACGCGGTGGGACACCCGCCCGCTTTGGAGGTGACCTGGTGGCAGGACAAGGACGTCACCGGTGAGTTCGTCTATGAAGTGATCGGCCTGCGGCGCCTGGACCGGTCGGCGGCCCCGCCGCCAGGCCTGTCCCGCTGGCCTGAGCCCGGCGAGGCGTTCCTCTCACCGGCCCTCCTCCGCGCCGGGCTGGGCGAACGCTATGGCCGGGTGGCCGGAGTGATCGGCCCCGCCGGACTGGCCTCGCCCGGCGAACTGCTCGCCTACCGGGGCGAGACGCGCCACTCCGACGGGTCGTTCGCCGCCACCGGGTTCGGCGGCGGTGCCGGCACCGATGATCGGCCCGTCGAAGGCTCGGCCCTGCTGGTGGCGCTGGTCCTGCTGGTCGGGCT
>NZ_BAAGZI010000106.1:0-16596 GCF_054778695.1 Actinocorallia lasiicapitis | reverse complement strand
CCCAGCGCCACGCCCGCCCCGTCCGGCCGGAAGAAGACCCCGCCGCCCGACCGCGCCCCCGAGACCGCGCGGGGCGACGTGCGGACCTACACGACCATCGGCGGCCGGGCCAGCCTGACCCTCACCCCGACCGGCGCGACGCTCTTCAACGCCTACCCCAACCCCGGCTACCAGGTGCGGACCCACACCAACACCTACGAACTACGCGTCGACTTCGTGACGGCCACCGCCAAGAGCTCCTCGGTGATCGTCACCTGGTACCAGCACCCGCCCGAAGTCCAGCTCTTCGAATACCGCCAGGACCAGACCTAGACCCCGTAGTCGCGGGCGAACTCGGCGAGCTTGGGGAGTGCGTCGCGGGTCCTGGTCCAGGGGCGGACGATCAGCCGGTCGACGCCGAGGGCCGCCCACTCGGCGACCTCGTCGGGGCCGCTCAGCTCGTAGGCGTGGACCGTGATCTCGAACGGGCCCGGCCGGTCGCCCCGGTACGCGCGAAGCCTCTCGAGCCGGGGCCCGATGGTCTCCAGGGTCTGCGGCATGGAGATCCAGCCGTCGTTGCGGGCGGCCCGGCGCAGCGCCGCGTCCGACTCACCGCCGACGATCACCGGGAGGCGCGGCTGGACGGGCTTGGGTTCGAAGGCGACCTCCGGCCAGGAGAAGTGCTCGCCCTCGTGGGCGACGGCCGGTTCCGTCCAGAGCCGGCGGGCGGCCGCGATCGCCTCGTCCAGCCGGGCGCCGCGGGTCTTGAAATCGACGCCCGCGGCGATCCACTCGCCCGCGTACCAGCCGCTGCCCACCCCGACGATCACCCGTCCGCCGGAGATCTGGTCGAGGGTGGCGAACGCCCGCGCGGTGACCAGCGGATGGCGGAGCCCGAACAGGTAGACGGCCGTGCCCAGCCTGATCCGCTCGGTGACGGCGGCCAGCGCGCACAGGTAGCCGGTGGCGTCGAACAGCGGGGTGACCGGGTTGATGCCGGGGTCGCCGGTGCCCGGGTAGACGGCCGTCGACAGGTCCGTGGTGAAGACCAGGTGCTCCGGCATCCACACCGACTCGAACCCGAGCCGGTCGGCCTCGACCGTCAGCTCGCGCCAGACCCCGGGGTGGACCAGGCCGAGCGGTACGCCGAACTTCACTGTGCACTCCTCGTGACACTCTCCTGGGCCGTGCCGAGCAGGTCGGCCCGCAGCCGGGCGCGGTGGAAGCCTTCCTCGCCCCAGGTGGCGCGGAGCGCCCAGACCCGCGACAGCCAGAGGAACAGGTCGAGCTCGTCGGTGTAGCCGATGCCGCCGTGCACCTGGAGGGCGGTCCTGGCGGCGAGGTGGGCGGCCTCCCCCGCGGCGACCTTGGCGTGCGAGGCGTCGCGGGCGGCGGTCGGCAGCGCGTGGGTGAGGGAGTAGGCGGCGCGGTGCACGACGGGCGTCGCGAACTCCACCTTGATCGCCACATTGGCGAGCTGGTGCTTGAGCGCCTGGAACGAGCCGATGACCGTGCCGAACTGCCTGCGCTGCCCCGCGTAGGCGACGGCCGTGTCGGTCAGCCACCGGGACAGGCCCAGGAGCTGCGCCGCGACGGCCACCGCCGCGTGGTCGGCCGCGATCCCGGCCGATGGGGCCGGGCCCGGGGCGGAGAACAGCCGCCGGGTGGCGTCGCCCGATTTCAGGGCGGTCAGTTCGGCCGTCCCCTCCTCGGGCAGGAGCAGCAGGTCGGCGAGGTCGGCGTCCAGCAGGTAGGGGTTCTCCGACGCCCGCACCGACACCGCCGCCGCGCCCGACGCGATCCGCTCCAGCCATCCGGGGCCGGCCAGGAACGGCGCGACGACGGCCGTCTCGACCAGCGGTCCCGGCACGCAGGCGCGGCCGATCTCCGTCCAGGCGAGCACGGTGTCGAGCGGTGTGAACCCCAGCCCGCCGTGTTCCTCGGGGACGGTCGCGCCGAGCAGCCCGAGCTCGGCGAGCGCGCTCCACGCGGCGCCGCGCCGCACGCCGGGGTCGGTGCGGGCGGCGCGCACCAGCGACGGCGGGCACGCCTTCTCCAGGGTCTCGGCGACGGTCGCGGCGAGCAGCCGCTGGTCTTCGGTGAACGCGAATCTCAACGGGGCATCCCCAGCACTCGTTCGGCGATGATGTTCCGCTGGATCTCGTTGGTGCCCGCGTAGATCGGCCCGGCGAGGGCGAACAGGAAACCGTCGAGCCAGCGGTCGGCGAGGGCCGCGTCGGGGCCGCGCAGGTCGAGCGCGATCTCGTGCAGCCGCAGGTCCAGCTCGGACCAGAAGACCTTCATCAGGGAGGAGGCGGGGCCCAGTTCGGTCCCCTCCTGGAGCCGGGCGACGGCCGCCCAGGTGTGCAGCCGGTAGGCGTCGGCGTCGAGGTACGCCCGGACGGCGGCGTCCTGGAGGGTCTGGTCGTCCGCGGCGGCGGCCAGCGCGAGCAGCCGTTCCGCGACGGCCAGGAACCGGCCGGGGCTGCGCAGGGTGAGGCCGCGTTCGGAGCTGGTCGTGGCCATCGCGACCGGCCAGCCCCTGCCGACCTCGCCGAGCACCTGGTCGTCGGGGACGAACACGTCGTCGAAGAAGATCTCGGCGAAGCCGGCCTCGCCGTCGAGCTGCGCGATCGGCCGGACCGTGACGCCGGGGGCGTCGAGCGGGAACAGGTAGTAGGTGAGCCCGTGGTGGCGCTGGGAGTCGGGGTCGGAGCGGAACAGCCCGAACCCCCAGTGCGCGTGGACGGCGCGGGAGCTCCAGGTCTTCTGCCCGTTGAGCCGCCAGCCGCCGTCGGCGCGGGTGGCGCTCGCCCGCAGTGACGCCAGATCGCTGCCCGCCTCCGGTTCGGACCAGGCCTGCGCCCAGATCTGCTCGCCGCGCGCCATCGCGGGCAGGAACCGCGCCTTCTGCGCGTCGGTCCCGTAGTGCAGGATCGTCGGCGCCAGCAGGAAGATCCCGTTCTGGCTGACGCGGCCGGGCGCGCCGGACGCCCAGTACTCCTCCTCGAAGATCAGCCAGTCGACGAGGTCGGCGCCGCGTCCGCCGAACTCGGCGGGCCAGGAGATGACGCTGAGCCGCGCGCCGGCTAGCCTCCGTTCCCAGTCGCGGTGCAGGGCGAAGCCCTCCGCGGTGTCCATCGAGGGCAGCGGGCCCGGCACGTTGGCGGCCAGCCACTCCCTGACCTCGGCACGGAGCGCCTGCTGAGCGGGGGTGAAGGTGAGATCCACCCTCGCACGCTACCAAACAAGCAACCGCTTGGTACAGTGGCCGCGTGCTAGCAGACAAGACGGTGATCATCACCGGTGCGGGGCCAGGGCTCGGCCGCACCCTGGCCCGGCTCATGACCGCCGAAGGCGCGAACGTCACCGTGGCCGCCGAGGGTTCCGCCGACTACCAGAGCGCCTAGCCGACCGGCAGTGCGCTAGTAGGTATCGAACTCCTCGGTCCGCACCGACATCCGCTCCCCGACCTTGACGGTTTCTCCGAACTTGCCCGTCGACGTCGTGCGGTAGCGACCGCCGACCACATCGCTGTACAGGAGCCAGCTACCGCTACGGGGATCGATGATCAGGTAGCGCGGAACGCCCCACCGCGCGTACATCTCGACCTTGTCGACCGTGTCGGTCGAGTGGTTCGACTTCGAGACGATCTCGATGACGGCCATCATCTCGGCGCCGTTGTAGTAGCCGGTCAACGGCTTCCGGGTGCCCGGAGGGAAGACCGCGACGTCAGGCCGTGGCTCGTCGCCGAAGGCGGGGTGGGTCAGCGTCTGCTCGTAGACGACCTTGAAACCGGCGGCCTTCATCTGATCCACGACCGCGTCCTGGATCTCGAAATGTGTCGGACTGGGGGAGGGCGACACGTGGATCTCTCCATTGATCAGCTCGTCACGGAAGCCTTCGGGGAGCTCGAGCGAGCGGTAGAGCTCGTTGATCGTCGTCATGATCTACCTCCACTTCTTCCCATGACCACCACAGTATCCGTTGGCCACCTCGCACGACCGCCGACCGACCATGCCTGTGGACAGAAGATTTGGCCGGGCCGGTCCGGGGGAATTCAGGTTTCCCGGACCGGGTCTCCGGTCAGCGCTGTTCGAAGTCGGGCAGGGCGGGGAGGTGGCCGTCGATCAGGGACTGGGCCTGCTGGAGGAGGCCGGGGGCGTAGGCGGGGTGGGTGAGGATCAGGAAGCGCTCGGTGCGGATCGCGTCGACGACGGCCGCGGCGACGTCCGCGGGGGCGATGCCGGCGGTGATGGTGTCGGTGATGACCTGGTCGATGAAGTCCTGGTCGGGGGTGGGGTCGGCGGCCAGCTCGGCGGGACGGTTACGGCCGGAGACATGGATCTGCGTCTTCACGCCGCCGGGGCACAGGACCGAGACCCTGAGCTTCGAGCCGCTCATGGCCAGCTCGTGGGCGAGGCTCTCGGTCGCGCCGTAAGCGGCGAACTTGGAGATCGTGTACGGGCCGGAGAACGGCGCGGCGAACAGGCCCGCGACGGAGGCGGTGTTGACGATGTGGCCTTCGGCGTCCTGCGCGATCATCCGGGGGACGAACGCGCGGATGCCGTGCAGAATGCCCCAGAGATTGACCCGGAGCACCCACTCGAAGTCCGCCAGGGGCCTGCTCCACAGCTCGCCGCCCGCGAACACGCCCGCGTTGTTGCAGAGCAGATGGACCGCGCCGTGGGCGTCGAAGACGGCGTCGGCGAACGCCCGCACCTCCTGCTCGTCGCCGACGTCCACGACCCTGGTCAGGGGCGCGCCGCC
This sequence comes from Actinocorallia lasiicapitis, assembly GCF_054778695.1. Lineage (NCBI taxonomy): Bacteria > Bacillati > Actinomycetota > Actinomycetes > Streptosporangiales > Thermomonosporaceae > Actinocorallia > Actinocorallia lasiicapitis. The sequence continues at coordinate 11,847 of NZ_BAAGZI010000106.1, read as the reverse complement.
GACGAGGGCGGCGGTCTCGGCGAGGGCGTCGGGCTCGATGTCGGCGAGCGCGAGCCGCATCCCCTCGGCGGCGAACCGCACGGCCAGCGCCCGCCCGATCCCGCTGCCCGCGCCGGTGACGACCGCGACCTTCCCGGTGAGCTCCCGCATCAGAAGACGATCACGGAGCGGGCGACGGCCCCGGACTTGACGTGCTCGACCGCCTCGTTGACCCGGTCGAGCGGGACGCGCTCGCTGACCAGGGCGTCGAGGTTGAGCCGGCCCTGGTTGTAGAGGTCCACGAGGAACGGCAGATCGCGGGCGGGCGCGGCGTCGCCGCCCTGGGTGCCGAGCAGCCGCCGCGACTGGAACAGGGTCTGCGGCGAGATCGTCAGCTCCTTCGCCGACGGGCTGCCGACCATGACGGTGGTGCCGCCGCCCTGCGTGGAGTTGAACGCCGCCTGGAGCACGGCGACGTTGCCGGTGACGTCGAACGCGTAGTCCACTCCGCCGCGCACGATCTCGCCGACCTGCTTGGGCAGGTCCTCGGCGAGGATCGTGTGGGTCGCGCCGAACTTCCCGGCCAGCTCCAGCTTGGCCGGCACGACGTCCGCGGCGATGATCGTGGTCGCGCCCGCGAGGACGGCGCCCTGGATCACGTTCAGCCCGACCCCGCCCGCCCCGACCACCAGCACGCTGGAACCGCGCTCGACCTGCGCGGTGTTGAACACGGCGCCGACGCCGGTGATGACACCGCAGGCCGTCAGCGACAGCAGGTCGAGGGGCGCGTCCTTGGCGACCTTGACGCACATCGGCTCGGCGACCACCGCGTACTCGGCGAACGACCCGATCCCGATGTAGCTGCGGACGCTCTCGCCGTCCAGGGTGATGCGGGTGGTGCCGTCGCGCATCGTGCCCATGATGGCGGCGATCCGGCCTTTGCCGCTGCACAGGAACACCTTGCCGCGCGCGCAGTTCCGGCAGCGTCCGCAGGGCCCGTTCATCGCGATGATGACGTGGTCGCCGGGCTTCACGGCGGTGACGCCGGGGCCGACGGCTTCGACGACGCCCGCGCTCTCGTGCCCGGGGATCACCGGTAGCTGCCGCACCACGGGGCTCTTCCCGGCGAGGGCCTTCAGGTCGGATCCGCAGATGCCGGAGGCGGCGATCTTCACCAGGACCTCGCCGTCCCTGGGCTCCTGGACCTGGACTTCGAGGATCTCCAGCGGGGAGCCGAACTCCCGCAGCACGGCCGCGCGCATAGTCGTCATGACACGGACGCTACCACCAAGCACTTGCTTGGCTTGACGGTCGCGGAATTTCGAATCTACTCTCCGACCAAGCGAGCGCTAGTTCTTCCCCAAGCCCTGGAGCCCACCCCATGCGCAAGACCCTGAGGACGGCCGCGGCACTCGCCGCGGTCGCGCTGGTCGCCGCCTGCGGCACCACCGACGACAAGGGCGGTTCGAGTTCCGGAACCGACGGCGTCACCGACTCCACCATCAAGATCGGGGGCGTGCTGGTCAAGACCAGCGCCACCGGCTACTCCACCGCCGGCGCCGAGATCGGGGCGAAGGCCAGGTTCGAGCGCGCCAACGCCGAGGGCGGCGTCAACGGCCGGAAGATCGAGTTCGTCGGCGCCGAAGACGACAACATGGACCCTGCCAACGGCGCCAAGGTCGCGCAGAAACTCGTCCAGAAGGACAAGGTCTTCGCGCTGGTGCCGGTCAGCTCGCCGCAGTTCGGCGGGGCGGCCTTCCTCGACCAGCAGAACGTCCCATGGTTCGGCTGGGCGACCGGCACCCAGTGGTGCGAGTCCAAGACCGGCTTCGGCTACAACGGCTGCCTCGCGCCCAAGCCCGGCGCCGGCACCCAGACCTGGTGGGGCTCGCTCGTCGGCGCACAGATCGGCGGCGCGCAGGGCAAGACCGTGTTCGTGCAGGGCGCCGACTCCTCGTCGTCCAAGTACGGGGTCGGCACCATCAGCCAGTCGTTCTCCGCCGCCGGGTTCAAGCTCGCCGGCACCTCCGCGGCCGTCCCCGCGACCGCTCCCCCGCAGGACTGGCTGCCCTACGTCAACAAGATCATGAAGTCGGACGGCGGCAAGGCTCCCGACGTCGTCGTCTCGGTGATGGCCGGTGCGAAACTCAACGCCGGGCTGTTCGGCGCGCTCCGCAAAGCCGGATACACCGGCGCCGTCTCCGACCCGACCAGCTACGACCCGTCCGTGCTGAAGGACCCGGCCATCGCCGCCGGGCTCGACGGGGTGCTGACCGCGCCGCAGTTCGAGCCGTTCGAGTCCGACGCGAAGGAGGTCGTCCAGATGAAGGCCGACATCCAGAAGGTCGACCCGGCCGCCGTCCTCACCCAGCACGTCGCCATCGGCTACTGGTCCGCCGACATCTTCCTGAAGATCGCCGAGCAGGCCGGCAAGGACCTCACCCGCACGACCTTCCTGACCACGGCCAACTCCTTCGTCTACGAGAACCCCGGGTTCGGCCGGATCGAATACCCGAAGGACAAGACCGAACCCAACGGCTGCGGCGCGATCGTCCAGCTCAAGGACGGCAGGTTCACCGTCGCCCAGCATCTGAAGTGCACGACCAACGTGCCGCTGACGCAGTAGCCGCCCCCCGAACGCGCCGCCCGTGCCCACCCTGCGGGTGCGGGCGGCGTCTCCCGCTTCTGGAGATGAGCCTTGACGGAACTCGCGGGCTACGTGCTGAGCGGGCTGGTGACCGGTGCGATCTTCGCGTTGCTGGGCTCCGGCCTGACCCTCTCCCACGCCGCCACCGGCGTCTTCAACTTCGCGCACGGCGCCATCGGCTTCACCGCCGCCCTGCTGTACTTCGAGCTCACCACCGGGGCGGGCTGGGCCGCCTGGCCCGCCGCGCTCCTCACCGTCCTGCTGTTCGCGCCGCTGCTCGGGTACGCGCTGCACCGGCTGATGTTCCGCGGCCTCGCCACCGCCGGCGAGACCCCGCAGATCGTCGCGACGATCGGGCTGACCATCGCGCTGCCCGCGCTCGGGCTCTGGATCGTGGAGCTGCTCGACCTGCCGGAGGTCACCGAGGGGGCGTCGGCGCGCGGCCTCGGACCGCGGCCAGCCCACACCTTCGAACCGCTGCCCGGGGTGCGGATCGACAGCGACCAGCTCGTCGTCTTCGGGTTCGCGGTGCTCGCCGCCGTCGTCCTCTGGGCGATCATGCGGCACACGCCGCTCGGGCTGCGGATGCGCGCGACCGTCGACTCCCGGCAGCTCGCCACCTGGCGTGGGATCGACGCCGACGCCGCGTCCGCGCAGGCGTGGATGCTCGGCTCGGTGCTGGCCGCGCTCGCCGGGATTCTCGCGGTGCCCGTGCTCGGCCTCGACCAGACCGCGTTCACCGTCCTGCTGTTCGCGGCCGCCACCGCGTCGGTGTTCGGCCGGCTCCGCTCCATCCCGGTGACGTTCGCCGCCGGGCTCGCGCTCGGCGTCGTCCAGAACCTGGTCGCGGGGTACGCCGACTTCGCCGAGCAGGTGACGGGGCTGCGCACGGCCGTCCCGGCGATCCTGCTGCTGCTCGGGCTGGTCCTGCTGAACCGGTCGCGGTCGCGGGTGGCGGGGTCGATCGCGCAGGACGCGCCGCCGCCCGACCACCTCGCCGACCTGCCGCGCTGGCGCCGCGTCCTGCCCTGGACGGTCTCCGGGCTGCTGTTCTTCGGCTGGGCGCTGCTGTTCGCCGACGACTACCGGGCCGGGCTCGTCGCCTACGGGCTCAGCCTTTCGCTGATCTTCTGCTCGTTCGTCGTGATGACGGGCATCGGCGGCATGGTCAACCTGGCGCAGGCGTCGTTCGCGGCGCTCGCCGCCCTCACCGCCGGGCTCTGCGTCAGCAAGGGGCTGCCGTTCCCGCTGGCCGTCGTGCTCGGCATGGCCGCAGCCGTCGCCGCGGGGCTGATCGTCGCGCTGCCCGCGCTGCGCCTCGGCGGCAAGGTGCTGGCCCTGGCGACGCTCGCGCTCGGGCTCCTCGCCGACCAGGTGCTCTTCCAGATCGACACGTTCAGCAACGGCACCCTCGGCTGGACCTTCCCCGCCCTCACCTTCGGCTCCACCGACACCACCGACCCGCGCACCCGGATCGTGCTGCTGCTCGCGCTCATCGGGATCGTCGCCGTGCTGATCCGGAACCTGGAACGCTCCCCGTCGGGACGGGCGATCCTCGCCGTGCGGTCCGCGCCCACCGCCGCCCAGGTCGTCGGGGTGTCGGCGGTGCGAACCCAACTGATGCTGTTCGCGGTCGCGTCGGCCGTCGCGGGGCTGGGCGGGGTGCTGTACGCGACGTTCGCCGGGCAGATCTTCGCCAGCGACCTGCGGGTCAATCTGGGGTTCCTCTGGCTGGCGGTGATCGTCCTGCAGGGGGTGCGGCGGGTCGGCGGCGCGGTCGTCGGCGGGCTGATCATGGGGTTGGGCGGGGAGCTGGTGCTCCGCCACCTCAGCGAGTCGGCGCACTTCGAGGCGGCGCTGTTCGGGCTCGGCGGGATGATCCTCGCGCAGCATCCCGACGGGGTGCTCGCCCAGTTCGCCGAGCGCCGCCACCGGCGGCGGCACCGCGCGCAACCACCGCCCGAAGTCGTGGCCGCCGCCCCGCCGGAAGAGGAGGACGACGCCGTGCTGCGCCTCGCCTCGGTCTCGGCGGGGTACGGGGACGTGCCGGTGCTGCGCGGAGTCGACCTCGCGGTACGGGCCGGGGAGATCGTCGCGCTGGTCGGCGCGAACGGCGCGGGCAAGACCACCGCCTGCGCCGTCGCGATCGGCGCGGTCACCCCCACCGCAGGACGGGTGCTGCTGGCCGGAACCGACATCACCGCGCTGCCCTCCCACGCGCGCAGCCGGGAAGCCGTCTTCCTCGCGCCGGAAGGGCGCGGCGTGTTCCCCGGGCTGACCGTCGAGGAGAACCTGACCACCTGGCTGCCCGACGCCGCCGACCGGGCCCGCGCCTACGCCCGGTTTCCGCAGCTCGCGGCGCGCCAAGGCGTCGCGGCGGGGTCGCTGTCGGGCGGGGAACAGCAGCTCCTGGCGCTGGCTCCCGCACTGGTCAGGCCGCCCCGGGTGCTGATCGCCGACGAGCCGTCGCTGGGGCTCGCACCGCTCGTCGTCCAGCAGATCTTCGAGCTGTTCGGGGAGCTGCGGGCGCGGGGGGTGGCGCTGCTCGTCGTCGAGGAGAAGGCCAGCGAGGTGCTGGAGCACGCCGACACCGTCGCCTGCATGACCGGCGGCACGATCTCCTGGACGGGGCCGCGCGCCGACGTGGACCCCGACCAGCTCACCACCGCCTACCTGGGCATCGGAGGACGGTCATGAGCGGGGCGAGCGCGCTGGACGTCAGCGGGGTCAGTGTGCGGTTCGGCGGGATCCAGGCGCTGTCGGAGGTGTCGCTGAGCGTCCCGGTGGGTGGCGTGCACGGGATCATCGGGCCTAACGGGGCAGGGAAGACGACGCTGTTCGACGTCGTCACCGGGCTGCGGAAACCGTCCGCGGGGCGGGTGCGGATCGGAGCCGACGGTGGAAGCCGTGGCTGCGGGAGGCTCGGCAGGGCCGGGGCGGCCCTTGGCGCAGGCGGCGACGGCCAGCAGCGGGGCCGCCGCGAGCAGGCATCTTCGGGGAAACGCCGAGGGCCCGGGCGGGTGCGCGTCCATGGTCGGTGATCCTATGACCGGTGGAGCGTGCACGAGCCGGGGCCCTGGGACGAGGCTTGTCACACTGAGATTTACCGTACTGCGGCCTACTTGGCGGGCGCGTAGTCCGGAATGCCGTAGCCGACGATCTGGCCGGGCTTGCGGACGTGGGTCTGCACCTTGTTGGAGGTGTTGCCCTCGACCGTGTAGACCTTGCCGTTCTTGGCCTTCTCGACGATGCCGACGTGGTCGATGGCGTCCAGGCGCTTGGAGCCCTTCCAGTCGAAGAAGACGATCGCGCCGGGCTTGGGGGTGTTGCTCCACTTGCCGTTGGCCTTGAACCACTTGGCGTGGGCGACGGTCCAGGCGTCCTGGCCGACGGTGTCGGCGGCGCCGACCTGGCTGGCGGTCCAGGAGACGAACATGTCGCACCACTGGGCGGCGAGGTAGCCCTTGCGGCTGCCGCCGTCGCGGGAGATGGTCTCACCGGCGCGGTCGGTCTTGGAGTACCACTCCGAGAACTTGGTGTGGCCCTTGCGGTCTTCGGAGTGGCCGAGCTGGCTCTTCGCCTTCGCGATCATGTCGGCGGCGGTGGCGGTGGCGGCCTTCTCGGCCTTCTTCTGCTCGGACACGGCGGCCTTCTCGGCGTCGGCGACGGTGCCGCCGGACAGGATGGCCTCGGGGAACGGGTACTGCGGCAGCGCGATGGCCTGGGCGGAACCGGCGGGCTTCTCATCGGCGTTGGCGGCCGAGACGGCGAAGGTGCTGACGGCGGCGGCGCCGGCGAGGAGGCCACCGGCGATCTTCAGAGACAGATGGGCGGACTTACGGTGCAGACCGGACATACTGCTTTGCTCCTAGCTTTCCATGCCGCCTACCGGGTTAGCTGACGGATTCGGGCCTGGAATAAGCCCTACGGAAGCAGCGAGTGGAGCGTTCCAGCTCGCCTTTCCCGATTCACCCCGTGCTCCGGCGCCTGTGCGCCGCAACGATTGGGTCCCCGGCTCCGCTGTGAAGCGGACTCGGCGGGAGGACGGCCTCGACCGAGGTCGCGTCCCGCGAATATGACTTGATGAAGGAAGAGGTTCAGCGGTATCGGAAGCCCCGGAGGGTTCGGGGGCTTCCGACCCGCACGGCACGGCCCCTAGTAGGGGCGGACCGCTCCGTTGAAGGAGTTCTTGCGGTACTTGTCGAGCAGAACCTGGCGGACGTGGTCTCCGGTGCGCGGCGAGTGGATCATGTAGACCTTCTTGCCGACGACCTTCGACACGATGCCGACGTGGCTACGACCGCCGTAGAAGAACACCAGGTCGCCAGGGGCGAGGTTCTTCCACGAGATCTTGTTGCCGACGGCCCGGTAGATCGAGCCGGTGGTGCGGGGCAGCTTCACGCCGGCCTTGCGGTAGACGTAGCCGATCAGACCGGAGCAGTCGAAGGCGTTGGGACCCGACGCACCCCAGCGGTACGGCTTGCCCTTCTTCTTCTTGGCCCAGGTGAGGGCCTTCTGCGCGGTCTTCTGCCGCTGTGACCAGGACTTCTTGGCCTTCTTGGTCTTCGTCGCCGTCGCCACCGAACTGGTGGCCGCCTCGGCCTGCGCCGGGACGGCGAGGACCGGGGTCATGACCGCGGTGGCGGCGAGCAGGCCGGTGGCCAGCTTCACGCGTCTACGGCCGGACGAGGGCAGGCAGGTGCCAAGGTTGCGGGACAGGGGAATCTCCACTCTTCCATGCGCCTACCGGGTTAGCTGACGGGTTCGGACTGGAAGTTCGTCCTACGGCCACCCACCGCTGCGAGCGAGAAGCTCAGCTCATGGGCGGCCGATTCACCCCGGGGTACCGCGGGCATGACGGACACCGATTGGGGGCGGTGCCAGTTGCCTGCGGGATTGGGTCCCCGGCTCCGCGAGATTCGCGGACTCGGCGCTGTCGCGACGACCTGAGGGCGTGATGATGCCCAGACGGAACACCCTTGTCGGTTCCGTCGCAGTCGTGCGACTTACGGGTTTGGGGTTGTGACGCCGTACCGTAGATCTCTGCCCTGCGCTTCCATGCGCGGCCTCGGTGTCTTCGACGACACCGGCTCTCGGGACAGCCGGTCGGCGGGTGTCTTTATCAGACAGCTCCACTGCGACGCCTGGAGGGCGCCGCCCGTTGTGGCAACGCTTGGATAACGTTGCGACTCTTCGAAGGTATCAAAGAACCGTGGAAAGGCAAACGCGACGCAAAAGAACGTCTGCGCAGGTGAAGCGGGCTTTGCCTGTGGAGTGACACAGGTCTCACCCTGTGACGCCGGTTACACAGGGCGTCAGGGACGGGCCGCACCGTAATAAGTAGAGCGGTAGTACCCAGAGGTAATCGAAACCACCCGAACCACATCACCCGTGGACGGAGCGTGAATCATCTGCCCGCCGCCCACATAGAGGCCCACATGGCCGAGCTGGCGGAAGAAGACCAGGTCACCGGGTTGAAGGTCCGCGTAGGCGACCCTCTTGTCGGCCAGCGAAGCCCACTGCGCCGCGGCGTTGTGCGAAAGGGATACACCTGCGGCACGCCAGGCCATCATGGTCAGACCCGAGCAGTCGAACCCGTTGGGGCCGTCGCCGCCGTAGACGTACGGCTTGCCCTTCTGGGCGAAGGCGTAGTCGAGGGCCTTGCGGGGGGCGCCGCTGGCCGGGCCGTCGTAGGTGCCGCCGGTCGGGCCGGTCTTGGGCTTGTCGGGGTCGACCCCGAGCTTGCGCAGCAGCTTCTTCTGCTCGGCGACCTGGCCGTCGATCTCGGCCTTCTGGCCGCGGATCTCCTTGACCTTGACCTGGACGGTCGCCAGGGAGTCCTTGGCGCGGCCCTTCTCGCGCTCGCGGCGCTGCGCGGCGTTGAGGAACTCGCGGATCTTGTCGCCGCGGCTGGTCGACACCTGGGAGAAGAGCGAGACCTGGTCGAGCAGGTTCTGCGGGTCGCCGGACGACACCAGCGAGGCGACGTTCATGTCGCCCGACTTGTAGGCGTCCTGGGCCATCTGGACGATCCCGAGCCTGGCCTTGTCGAAGTTCGCGGTTTCGCGTTTGGCGGCGCGGTCGGCGGCGTCCATCTTCCGCTTGGCGATCTTCAGTTCGCCGTTGGCCTTGTTCAGCTTGTCGACGAGCAGGTCGACCTTGTGGTTGAGCTTGTTGAGCTGTGCCTGGACCTGCGCCTTGGTCGGCTTGGGCGCGGCGTACGCGGCGCCGGGCAGCGACCAGACCAGCGTGACGGCCAGGGAGAACGGGACGCAGGCGGCCGCCCAGCGACGGGGGAGCTGACGATTGGCCACGGCTGACGAACGCCCCTTCTTGCACTGGTTTGTCAGCTGTTGACCTTAGTGAAGAACACCACCGCCGCTCAACCTAAACGCCGGAATTGTCAGAATCTGCCGAGCCTTCTGAGCAGGAGCGACGAAGTGGCGGGACGGGCCCCCGCCCGCCGGGCCGACGCCGCGACCTCCTGGTCGGAGGAGACCACCACGACCACCCGGCCCGGCGGCTCGACCCTGACCAGCTCGCCGATCAGCTCGTCGGCGATCTGACCTGGCCTGCTGAACAGCACCCGGACCCCGCGCGGGGCCTGGACGGCGACATGGCCGTCGATCGAGGCGCCGTCGAAGACGCAGGTGATCTCGGCCTGGGTCTGGGCGGACAGGCCGCCGAGCCCGCTGATCAGCCGGTTGCGCTGGTCGGCCAGCGGAAGCTCGCCGTACCCGGTCTTGGTGACGTTGTAGCCGTCCACGATCAGATGGACCTGCGGCATCGCCAGAAGCTGGTTGAAAAGCTGCGGATCGTTCTCCGACAGGGAGCGCCCCGCGCCCCCTGCCGCGGCCGGGTCCACTCCCCCAGCCAGATCCGCCGGTTTCATGATCACGGCGGGCAGGTTGAGCTCGCTGCGGACCCCCTGGGCGGCGTCGACCAGGGTGTCGAGCAGCAGCCGGAGCCTGATGTCCTCGAGTTTGCGGCCCTCGCGGGCGGCCTTGCGGCTGCTCTCCAGCGCCGCCTCGGCCTGGCCGAGGCGGGCGCGCAGGCTCTTCAGCTCCTTCTCGGCGCCGGCCAGCGCCGCCAGGGTCTCGGTCCGGTCGCCCTCCTGGCGCGTCTCGACCGCCACGGCCCGCTCCTGCGCCGCCTTGGCCGCCTTGCGCTCGTCGTGCAGCCTGCGCCGGAGATCGGCGATCTCGATCCTGGCGTCCTTCAGCTCGCCCCTGACGCGGTCCAGTTCGCCCCCGCGCTCCTTCTTGGCCTCGGCGAGCTGCTCCTTCAACGCGGCGACCGTACGGGCCGTCTCGGCCTCCTGAGCGGCGCTGACGCCCCGTTCCAGCTCGGCGCGGGCCGCCTCGACCCGCTCGGTCCAGCCCTTCGGGCGCAGCAGATAGGCCAGCGCGGCCAGCTTGACCGGATCGACCGCCGCGGGCAGATCCCCCGCCTCCAGCGCCTGGCAGAGCTCCGGCTGGGCGTCGCGCAGCGGTTTGGCGACCTTCTCCCGGAAGCCGGGATCGGTCTCCAGCCGGGCCGCGATGGGCACAGCGCCCTGTTTGGCGCGGCTCTGCGGCCGGAACTTCGCGATCTGCCGCAACGGCACGGGGATCTCGTCGGCGGGCAGCGCCCCGAGCACCTCGGCGGCCGCCTCCACCACGATCTGGCGCACCGCTTCAGGCAGGGGGCGCTGGAGACGTTCCTCGGCGTCGATGGTCTGCTCCTTTCAACGATGCCTACCGGTCACTCCTAGGTTGCCATGGGTTTTGTCAGACGCAGGCCTTACCGTGCCGGACATGCAACCTGTTCAGGGAGGGCCGGTCCAGGGGACGCTCGCGGATCTGGGCACTCCGCTCGCCGACGTCACCTTCGTGGTCGTCGACCTGGAGACCACCGGCGGCTCCGCGGCCGAAGCGGGCATCACCGAGATCGGCGCGGTGAAGGTCCGCGGCGGCCGCGTGCTCGGCGAGTTCGGCACCCTGGTCGACTGCGGGCTGGAGATCCCGCCGTTCATCACCGTGCTGACCGGGATCACCCAGGCGATGGTGACGCGCGCGCCGAAGGTCGCCGAGGTGGTGCCGAGTTTTCTGGAGTTCGCGGCGGGCTCGGTGCTGGTCGCGCACAACGCGCCGTTCGACACCGGTTTCCTCAAGGCGGCGTGCGCGCGACTCGGCTACCCGTGGCCGAACTTCCCGGTCCTCGACACCGCGGATCTGGCGCGCCGCGTGCTGACCCGCGACGAGGTGCCCAACCGCAAACTGGGCACCCTCGCCCGGTTCTTCCGCGCCGAGACCACCCCCAACCACCGGGCGCTCGCCGACGCCCGCGCCACCGTCGACGTCCTGCACGGGCTGATCGAACGGCTCGGCTCGTTCGGCGTCACCTCGCTGGAGGAGGCCAAGTCCTTCGCCAAGACGCCGACGCCCGAGCAGCAGGCCAAACGACATCTCGCCGACCGGGTGCCGCGCGGCCCCGGCGTCTACGTGTTCGAAGACCTCAAGGGCGAGCCGCTGTACATCGGCAAGAGCGGCGATCTGCGCACCCGGGTGCGGTCCTATTTCACCGCGTCGGAGACCCGCGGCCGGGTCCGGGAGATGATCGGCATCGCGGAGCGGGTGCGGACCATCCCGTGCGCGACGGCGCTGGAGGCCGAGATCCGCGAGCTCCGGCTGATCGCCGAGCACAAGCCGCGCTACAACCGCCGGTCGAAGTTCCCCGAGCGCGCCCTCTGGCTGAAGCTGACGGCCGAACCGTTCCCCCGTCTGTCGGTGGTCCGCGAGTGCAAGGCCGACGAGAGCGCCTACCTCGGCCCGTTCCCCAGCACCCGCGTCGCGGAGGACGCCAGGGCCGCCCTGTACGAGACGGCCCCGATCCGGCAGTGCACCCAGCCGCTGACGCTCCGCCGGATCGCCACCGGCAAGGCCAAGGTCTGCTCGCTGGCCGAGCTGGGCCGGTGCGGCGCGCCCTGCGACGGCCGGGAGACCCCCGAACGGTACGCCGACCACGTCCTGCTCGCCAGGAGCGTCATCGACCAGGACGTCCGGCCCGTCGTCGCCGCGGCCCGCGCGCGGATCGAAAGGCTCGCCGCCGAGCTCCGCTACGAGGAGGCCGCCGACCTGCGGGACAGGCTGGCGGCGTTCCTGCGCGCCGCCTCCCGCACCCAGCGGTACACGGCGCTGGCGACGATCCCGCAGCTCGTGGCGGCGAAACCGGGGTTCGGC
>NZ_BAAGZI010000105.1:0-16691 GCF_054778695.1 Actinocorallia lasiicapitis | reverse complement strand
CCCGGCCCGGCGGGCGCGGCGCGGAGCGCAGCCCGGCGGGGAGCGGAAGGGAGACGTAGACGGCTTTGCCGTGCACGGGACGGCCGGCGAGGCGGGCGACCGTCGGGTGGACTCCCCAGTTCCCGCCGTACTCCTCGGTGAACGCACCGACGACTTCGAACCCGCGTCCGCCCGTCGCCGTCGCGGCGGGACGCGCCGCGCTGGGCGCGCCGCCCTTCCAGGACGCCGAGTCGAACAGTTTGAAGACGACCTCGGGCCGCCCGCCCCAGCGCAGATAAGTCCAGAGTTCGGCGGTGCTGCCGGGGGCGTGGACGTGGATGTTGGCGGCAATCTCCGAGAGCGCCACTGCCAGGTCGTAGACCGTGTCGTCGGGGACGCCGAGCGCGGCCGCGGCGCGACGGCCCGTCCCGCGCACGAATCCGGCGATCGTCGCGTCGGACGGCAGCCGCCATCCGGGGAATCCGCCGCCCAGCAGGTCGTCCCGCATCCCGTCCATCGCCCGCGCCTCCAGATTGGGGAGTTTCACCTGACGAGAGCATCCCCGGCAGCGCATACTCAAGGTGACGAAACCGGAACGGATCGAACACTGCCCAACAACCCGCCCAGGCACTTAAGAATCTTGCGAACGGAGCCCGGACATGGCGCGCCGCCCCCTCCCCCTCAACCCGAAGTCCTCCCCTCTCGCCGCGTTCGGCGCGGAGCTCCGCCACCTCCGCGAACATCACGCTCCCCGACCGCTCACCCTCGACGAGCTGGCCAAGATCTCCGGCTACTCGGCCCCGTACCTCTCGACGGTCGAACGCGCGAAGGAGACCCCCACCCGCGAGTTCGCCGTCAACCTCGACCAGTCCCTCAGCGCGGGCGGCGTCCTGGTCCGCATGTGGGACAACACCCTCGACCCCGGCCCGTTCCCGCCCTGGTTCGACTGGCCCCACTACGAGGTCAAAGCCGTCACACTCCGCAGTTACCAGAACAGCGTCGTCGACGGCCAACTCCAGACGGAGGCCTACGCGTCGGCGATCCTCAAAGGCGATAAAGAGGCCGTGGCCGGACGTATGAAGCGTCAGGAGATCCAGCGAAGCGACGACCCGCCGCGGATCATCTGCACCATGGACCACTCGGTCCTGCTCCGGGAGATCGGCGGCCCCGAGGTCATGTTCGACCAGCTCCAGCATCTGGCGGACCTCATGCGGCAGGACCGGTTCCACCTCTGCTTCACCCAGTTCGTAAAACACGAAGGTTCGGTCGGTTCCTTCGTGATCGCGACGCTTGAGGACCGTTCGGAGGTAAGTTACGTGGAGACGGCGCTGCGTGGCGTCACGACGGCGCAGCCCGACGACCTCAGGATCCTTTCCGACCGGTTCGAGGACATCAGGTCCAAGACGCTGTCTGAAGACCAGTCCCTTGAGCTGGTCCTCAGCGCGGCGGAGCAGAGATGGACTTGAACACTCTCACCTGGCGTAAGTCCTCCCACAGCGACAGCAACGGCGGGCACTGCGTCGAACTGGCCGCGGCAGGCCCGGCCATCGCCCTACGGGACAGCAAGCACCCCGACCAAGGCGCCCTGTCCCTGACCGCAAGCTCCTTCACGAGCCTGCTCACCCACCTATGCCCCTAACCCACCCCACCATGATGAACTTGAACACCCTCACCTGGCGTAAGTCCTCCCACAGTGACAGCAACGGCGGTGACTGCGTCGAGCTGGCGGCGGCAGGCCCGGCCATCGCCCTACGGGACAGCAAACACCCCCACCAAGGCGCCCTCTCCCTAACCGCAAGCTCCTTCACGAGCCTGCTCACCCACCTACGCCCTTAACCCACCCCACCCCACCCCACCAGGCCGCCCCGCCCCTAGCCCACGCCAAAGCCCGGCCAGCGGCCCGCACCCCCCATGATCGCGTCGACCTGCGGCATGTCGCCCGTCCGACACGGCTCAACCCGTCAACTCGCCACAGCTCGACACGATCACCGACGGCCGGACCGCGCCGCCGCGCGAGGGCGATTCCCGTGACGTGCCCCGCTTGATCGTGCCGACGTGCGGCGTGTCGCCCGTTTGAGACACGTGAAACAGGCGACACGCCGCAGCTCGAGGCGATCATGAGCTGGCACCCGGGCGAGGAGCCTCGGGACGCAGAACTCACCGAACAGGCTTGATCGCGTCGACCTGCGGCGTGTCGCCTGTTCGACAGGGCTCAACCCGTCAACTCGCCACAGCTCGAGACGATCACCGACGGGCGGGCCGCGCTGCCGCGCGAGGGCGGTTCCCGTGACGCGCCCCGCTTGATCGCGTCGACCTGCGGCGTGTCGCCCGTTTGACACCGCTCAACCCGTCAACTCGCCACAGCTCGAGACGATCACCGACGGGCGGGCCGCGCTGCCGCGCGAGGGCGGTTCCCGTGACGCGCCCCGCTTGATCGCGTCGACCTGCGGCGTGTCGCCCGTTTGACACCGCTCAACCCGTCAACTCGCCACAGCTCGAGACGATCATGAAACACGCCGCAACCCCAGCCACCGCCGATGGGGGTGTCGGGGATCACCCTGACCGGGGGAGGTAAGGGGGCAGCGCCCCCTACGAAACCGGGGGTCCGGGGGTTGCCCCCGGGCAGACATGCGAAAAGGCCGCCACGGGAAGGAAGCAAAGCTTCCGAACATGACGGCCCTCGGACTTGTAGCGGGGACAGGATTTGAACCTGCGACCTCTGGGTTATGAGCCCAGCGAGCTACCGAGCTGCTCCACCCCGCGTCGGTATGTTTCAAGACTATGGGGGTCCGGCGGCTTAGGCAAATCGGTGCCTGGCTCCGCCCCTCCGGCCCCCGCCTGGACCCCGAGGCCGGTGGGGCGAGTGAGGGAAAAGGAAGCACCGCCCTTTCGGCCTCCGGCTGGACCCCGAAGCCGGTGGGGTGGGCGGGAAAGGGGAAGCGCCGCCCTTCCGACCTCCACGCCTGGACCTCGTCGTGGGGGTGGGTGAGGAGAAGGAAGCGCCGCCCTTCCGACCCCCGGCTGGACCCCGAAGCCGGTGGGGTGGGTGAGGGAAAAGGAAGCATCGCCCTTCCGACACCCGGCTGGACCCCGAAGCCGGTGGGATGGGTAAGGGAAAGGAAGCGCCGCCCTTCCGACCTCCACGCCTGGACCTCGTCGGTGGGGGTGGGGGGAACGGGGAAGCGCCGCCCCTTTGAGGAAAGGGCGGCGCTTCGGTGGTGGGGCTAGTTGGTGGGGGTGGCGGAGGGGGCCGGTGGTGGGGTGGTCGTGGCGGGCGGCGGGGTTGTGGTGGGTTTGGCGGCGTTCTGGGCTGCTACTAGGGCGTTGATGGCGGTGCCTAGTTTTTTCTGGGCTTCGGCGTATTTGGCCAGGTCGCCGGATTTGAGGGCGGCTTGGGCGTTCTTGTAGGCCTCGTCCACCGCGTCGACCAGTTTTTTGATGGTGGTGTTGGGGGTGGTGGTCGGGGTTTCTGGGGTGGTGCCGGGCTTGTCGGGGGTGATCTCGGTGCCGGTGAGGGCTTGGCGGAGGGCTTCGCTGAACGTGTCGGCGAAACCGGTGTTGTTGTCGAAGGAGACGAGGACCTTGCGGAGCAGCGGGTAGCTGGCCGTGTTGGTCTGCGCGCCCTTGACGAACACCGGCTCGACGTACAGGAAACCGTCGCCGAACGGGATCGTCAGCAGGTTGCCGAAGTCGACGGACGCCGCGTTCACGAGCGTCAGGAACGACTTGACCTGCTCGTTGTTCTGGAACGTGTTCTGGACCAGCCCCGGGCCCGGGGTGACGCGGCTACGCGGCGCCTGCAGCACCCGTAGCACCCCGTAGGTGTCGCTTTCGGGCACGCTGTCGACGGCCATGAACGCCGACAGGTTGGTGCTGCCCTTGGCGACGAACGTGCTGGTGAGCGCGAACCCGTTGGCCGGTTCCGTCTTCTGCTGCGGGGCCTTGGGGAGCTGCATCGTCAGGTAGAAGGGCGGTTCGGTGAAGCCCTTCTCCGTCGGGTCGTCGGGGATCTGCCAGAAGTCCTGCTCGCCGTAGAAGGAGCGGGCGTCCGTCACGTGGTACTTCGCCAGCATTCCGCGCTGCACCTTGAACAGGTCCTCGGGGTAGCGCAGGTGGGAGCGGAGGTCGGCGGGGATCGCGGAGTCCTCCTGGACGGTGCCGGGGAACGCCTTCTTCCAGGTGCGGAGCACCGGGTCGGTGTCGCCGCCGCCCTTGTTCCACGTGTACAGGGTGACGTTGCCGGTGTAGGCGTCGACGGTGGCCTTCACCGAGTTGCGGATGTAGTTGATCCCGCTGCCCGGCTGGGGTGAGACGTTCGGCAGCGCGGTGTTGGTGTCGCGGGTGGCGTCGTCGAGGTTGACGCGCTCGGAGTACGGGAAGCCGGCGGTGGTGGTGTAGCCGTCGAGGATCCAGACGATGCGCCCGCCGATGACGGCCGGGTAGGCGTTGGAGTCGACGGTCAGCCACGGCGCGGCCTTCAGCACGCGGTCGCGCGGGGAACGCTCGTACAGGATCCGCGACCGGTCGGTGATCGCGCCGGACAGCAGCAGGTTGCGGTCCTTGAACTTGGTGGCGTACAGCAGCTTGTTGAGCGTGGAGTTCAGCGGGACGCCGCCGTTGCCCGCGTAGCTGTTGTTGGCCTGGCCGGTGGAGTTGGTGGAGCCGTCGGCGTTCTTGTCCTCGGGGTAGTCGAACTCGAGCTGGTTCGTGCCGACCACGGAGTAGTCGGTGGAGTTCTCCCCGAAGTAGACGCGCGGCTCAGTGATCTTGAGCTGGCCCTTGGGCGGGATGTCGCCTTCGCTGAACGCGGGCGCGCCCTCCTCGTCGATGCTGTTGCCGGGCGCGGCGACCATGCCGTAGCCGTGCGTGTAGACGAGGTGCTCGTTGACCCAGCCGGGCGCGGGCGCGGCCGGCAGTTCCCGGACGGCCACCAGCGTGTCGATCAGCTTGCCGGTCTTGGGGTCGGGGTACCGGTCGATGTCGAGCGGGTCGGGGAACTTGTAGTAGCCGCGGACCTGCTGCTTGGCCTGGAAGGTCGGCGACATGACGGCCGGGTCGAGCAGCCGGACGTTCGGGGTCGACGAGCCGACCTTCACGTCGCCCGAGCCGTACTCCTCGGAGACGGCCTTGTCGATGCCGTAGGCGCGGCGTGTCGCGTCGATGTTCCGTTCGATGAACGGCGCTTCCTTGGCGACCTCGTTCGGCTTCACCTGGAACTGCTGGATGAGCAGCGGGTACACGCCGCCGACCAGGACGGCCGACAGGATCAACAGCCCGAGCCCGACGCCCGGCAGCATCATGCCGCGCCGCCAGATGTTGACGAAGAACAGGATCGCGCAGATCAGCGCGATGGCCGCGAGGATGGTCTTGGCGGGCAGGACGGCGTTGACGTCCGTGTAGGACGGCCCGGTCACCTTGCCGCGTTCGGAGAACGCGAGCCCCCACCGGTCGAGCCAGTAGGCGACGGCCTTGAGCAGCACGAACAGTCCGACGAGCACGGACAGGTGGGCGCGCGCCGACGGGCTGGCCTTGTCGCCGGGGCCCTGGAGCCGCAGCCCGCCGTACAGGTAGTGCACGGTGACGGCCGCGAACAGCGACAGCACGACCATGACGAACCCGAAGCCGAGCAGCACCCGCAGGAACGGGTAGGTGAAGACGTAGAACCCGACGTCGAGGTGGAACTGCGGGTCGACGGTGCCGAAGGAGGTGCGGTTGAGGAACGCCAGCCAGGTGCCGGCCTGGCCTGACGCGGACAGCCCGGTGAACAGGGCGATCGCGACGAGCAGGCCGATCGCGATGAGTTTGCGGTGCGGGTCGACGGCGCTGCGGTACCGCTCGAGGCCCTGTTGCTCGACGGAGACGGGCCGGTAGGCGGGGCGCAGCCGGTAGGCGATGATCATGTTCGCGGCGACGGCGCCGGCCATGAGCAGCCCGCCGCCGAAGAACAGGAACACCTTCGTCCACAGCAGCTTGGTGTAGACGCCGGAGAATCCGCCTCCGAGCGATCTGTACCAGAGCAGGTCTGTCCATACCCCCGCGAATACGAAGTACAGCGCCACGAGCACCGCGAGGGTTATCAATACGGGCGCCAGCAGCCGAGGTCGGCTGCCGGGTAGGCGCCTGCCTAGGCCAGGGGTTCGGAAGCTCACGCTTCCCTCCGATTCTTAGGGGTCGTGCCACTCACATACGCAACTTATCGACAACCGGCCGGGTTCCCGATCGAACCACCGTCGCGAGCGCGGAAGAATGACCGCATGAACCATCTTGAAGAGGCCGTGAAGAGTATCGAACAGCAGGTGGGCTGGGACAGTACGCCGCAGCTCTTCGCGCTCGTCGAGACCAAGGAGTTGCTGCGGCTCCAGCCGGACCTGGCCGCGACGCTCGGGCTCAGCGACACCGACGTGCTGACCGCCGTCGACCAGGGCGAACTCCCCGAGGGGGATCTGTCGGAGACCCTGTCGGGGATCGTCTGGCCGGATTCCGTGCACGGCTGCGCGCTCGCGATGGTCCGGGTGACGCTCCCGCCCGAGGTCGAGGACCAGATCCCCGAGGACGGCGACGCGGTGGCCTGGGCGGCCGCGCATCCGCTGCACGAGGAGCTGAAGATCGTGGTCGGCGTGGTGCGGGACGGCGGCCGTCATGCCGTCATCCGGATCCGGCGGCATGAGAACGAACTGCTCTCGGCGGACGACCTCGTCCCCGATCTGACGGACGCGCTCGCACAGACCCTCGTCCCGGACGAATAGAAAAAGGGCTCCCTCGGGAGCCCTTTCCGCTATCCGGCGGTGCAGACGGGGAGGTCGGCGGCGCCGGGCCCCTTCTCCAGCGAGGTGACGGCGCTGTCCAGGGTCTCGGCCTTGACCAGGCGCAGGCCGTCGGGGGCCGCGCCGAGCGCTTCGGCGCAGTTGCCGGGCGGCACCAGGAACATGATGGCGCCCGCCTTCTTCGCCGCGATCATCTTCTGCGGGATGCCGCCGATCGGGCCGACCTTGCCCTCGACGTCGATGGTGCCGGTGCCCGCGATGAACTTGCCCTGGGTGAGGGTGCCGGGCGTCAGCAGGTCGTAGATTCCGAGCGAGAACATCAGGCCCGCGCTGGGCCCGCCGATGTCCCCGACGCTGATCTTGACGTCGAACGGGAAGATGTACTTGACGCCCGGAGTGATCCCGACGACCGCGCGGCCTTCCTTCTCGACCGTGGTGATCGGGACGGTGAGCTGCTTGCCGTCGCGCTTGACCACGAACGTCACGCTCTGGCCGGGTTTCCCGGTGGTCTTGACGGCCTCGGCGACCTTGGTGGCGTCCGTGATCGCGATCCCGTTGACCGAGACGATCTCGTCGCCCGATTTCAGCTTGCCGTCGGCGGGCAGCCCCGGCTGGACGGCCGCCACCGCGGGGACGGTCTTCAGCTCGGTCTTGCCCGTGCCGCTCTTCCTGTTCAGCTCGGTGATCGCCGCGGCGACGGAGGTCTGCTGGGAGTCGAGCATCGACTGGGTGTTCTGCTGCTCGACCTCCTCGACGGTCTCGTCCTTGGGGAAGATCGTGGTCTCGGGGACCACGGCCCGCTCGGGGTTGAACCAGTCGCGCAGCGCGGTGAACAGGTCGAGCGGGTTGTTCGGCCCGCCCTTGTAGGCCACGGTCGTGAAGTTGAGGTTCCCCTCGTCGGGGAAGGTCGGATGGCCGGTGATCGTGATCAGCGGCTTGCCGTCCTCGCTCTTGCCGAGGGTGTTCATGGTCGGTCCCGGCTGGAGCGACACATAGGGCACCGGCACGATCGACGCGACCAGCGCCAGGACCAGGATCAGCACGCTCGTGACGGACAGCGTCAACGCCCGGCGGTGCGGGGGGCGCGCGGTCTTAGCCTCGGGAATCTCGGTGACCATGCGGGCAAGCCTATGACGGGATCAGCAGGCCCCGACCCACTCCGACGCCCCGTCGGTGAACTGTTGGTGCTTCCAGATCGGAACCTGGTGCTTCAGATCGTCGATGAGGCGGCGGCAGGCGGCGAACGCCTCGGCCCGGTGCGCGGACGCGGCGGCGACGATCACGGCGGAGTCCCCGATCTCCAGATCGCCGACCCGGTGGACGGCGGCCAGCGCCGTCACGGGGAACTCCGCGGCGATCTTCTCCATCACCTCGCGGAGCTGCTCGGACGCGCTCGGATGCGCGCTGTACGACAGCCCGGTGACGGCTTTGGGCGCGTCCCCGCCCTGCGCCCTGTCGTGGTCGCGGACGGTGCCGACGAAGAAGGCCGTGCCGCCGGCGGCGGGATCCTTCACCGCGTTCACCACTTCGTCCACCGACAGTTCGGTCTCGCGGATCTCCGCGAGCCTGATCACTGCGGTGCCCAGGATCGCTTGCTCGTTGACCGTCACAGGGGTCGCCTCCTAGATGCGCCTTTTCTTGCGGGCCCGGCGCACCGCCGCGGCGGCGCCGATCACGGCGACGGTCGCCCCGGCCGCGGTGGCCATGGTCGCTTCCTTGCCCCCGACCCTGCGGCCCACCACCGCGTGGCGGCCCGCCGACTCGGCGAGCAGGGCCTTCAGGGTAGAGGCATTGTCGTGGGCGGGCTTCCACCCGGCCTCCCGGAGTTGCGCGCAGTCCACGACCCACGGGTAGACGACGTAGTAGAGGTCGGTGGCGGGCGCGGGGGTCAGGCCGAGCCGGTGGAGGCGCTGCGCGGTGCCGAAGGTCAGCGCGGCGGGCAGTTCGAAGCTCCGCTTGCCGGTGATCTCCTCGACCTCCTCGCCGGTGAGGTGGCCGTCGCAGCCGACCGCGACCACCCCGGACACCTCGCCGAGCGCGGCCAGTTCCAGCGCCGAGACCAGGTCGTCGAGGTGGCAGAACTGCCAGCGCGGCGGCACGCCCTTCGCGGTGAGCAGCCGGGGCGCCTCGAAATGCCGGGTGACGACCGTGTCGATCCCGGGCCCCGCCAGCGCGGCGGGCCGGACCGTGGTGACCTTCATGGTCGGGTGCAGCGGCCGGGCCGCGAACTCCTCGATCTCCAGCAGGTCGCCGATGATGCTGCTGTCGGATTCGGCGTTGCGCGGCGAATCCTCCGCCAGCGGCACCGGGTTGGCCGCCGACGCCCCGTACACCGCGGCCGACGACAGCAGCACGACCAGCCCGACCCCCGAACCGGCCGCCGAGGCCAGGACGGTCTGCGCCGCCCGCACGTTGTAGGTGCGGCGTTCCTTGGGGTCGGTGTCGGGCGAGCGGTCGAAAGCGGTGTGGACCAGCACGTCGACGTCCGAAAGGCGCTGGGCGAGCAGCGGGTCGGTGACGTCCACGACCCGCCAGACGACGCCCTCGACGTCGCCTCGCTCCTCATCCAGCGCGACGATCTTGTCGAAGGCCCCGGAGGCGGCCAGCCGGGCGGTCAGCAGATGACCGATCCCGGACGCCGCCCCGGTGATCGCGACTACTGTGCTCATGGCGAACGTCCCTCCCCCCGGCCCGAAGTCGCCGTCGAAAGCGACTACCTTGAACTTATGGCCTCTTCCAGCAGCCTAAGGCGTAACCGATGAGCGACACTCCCTTCGGATTCAACCGGCCTTCGGACGACGACGGCGACGACAAGCCCACCAACCCGTTCGGCGCCGGTTTCGGCGGCCCGGGCGGGGCGGGCGACATGCAGCAGTTCGCTCAGATGCTCCACCAGTTCGCCGACATGCTCGGCGGCATGGGCGGTGCGGGCGCCGGGGCGGGCCCCGTGAACTGGGACATGGTCCGCAACATCGCCCGGCACACGGCCGTCGAGTCCGGAGACCCCTCAGTGGTGGATGCCGAGCGCAAGCAGATCGTCGAGGCGCTGCAGCTCGCGGACCTCTGGCTGGACCAGGCCACCGAGCTGCCCGCCGGAATCCGCACCCCGCAGGCGTGGAGCAGGTCGGAGTGGCTGGAGGCCACGCTCCCGGTCTGGGAGAAGCTCGTCGACCCGATCGCCGCGCGGATGGTCGAGGCGATGGGCGGCGCGATGGGCGGCCCCGGCGGCGAGATCCCGCCGGAGATGGCCGCGATGGCGGGGCCGCTGATCGGCATGGTCAAGCAGATGGCGGGCGCGATGGTCGGCGGGCAGACCGGGCAGGCGCTCGGCACCCTCGCCAAGGAGGTCATCGGCTCCACCGACGTCGGGCTGCCGCTGGCGCCCGAGGGCGTCGGGGCGCTGCTGCCCGCCGGGATCAAGGCGTTCGCCGAGGGGCTCGAGGTCGAGCCGGGCGAGATCCGGATCTATCTGGCGCTGCGTGAGGCCGCCCACCAGCGGCTGTTCGCGCACGTCCCGTGGCTGCGGGCGGCGCTGCTCAGCGCCGTCGAGGACTACGCGCGCGGGATCAAGGTCGATCTGTCCGGGCTCGAAGAGAAGATCGCCGGGATCGATCTGGCCGACCCGGAGGCGCTCCAGCAGGCGCTCGGCGGCGGCGAGATCCAGTTGACACCCGAGGAGACCCCCGAGCAGAAGCTCGCCAAGACCAGGCTGGAGACCCTGCTCGCGCTGGTCGAAGGCTGGGTGCAGCAGGTCGTCGCGGCCGCTTCGGTCGATCGGCTGCCGTCGGCGGAGTCGCTGCACGAGGCGGTCCGGCGGCGCCGGGCGTCCGGCGGGCCCGCCGAGCACACCTTCGCCGCGTTGATCGGCCTGGAACTGCGGCCGCGCCGGCTCCGTGAGGCCGCCGCGCTCTGGCAGTCGCTCACCCTGCTCAAGGACATCGGCGGCCGTGACGCCGTCTGGGCCCACCCCGATCTGATGCCGACGGCCGACGATCTGGAGAACCCCGACTCCTACCTGCACCCGCCGGAGCTCGACTTCGACATGTCGCAGCTCGACGACCCGCCCAAGGACGACCAGTAGCGGTACAGATGGGACCCATGTTCACTCTGCACGACGACGCCGTCCAGGCCCTTGCGGCCTGGACCGCGCCGACCGAGGCGCAGGAGAAACTGCGGCTGGAGTTCCTGGAGCATCTCGCCGCCCACCCCGACGGGATGTTCCGGGAGTGCCGCGCCGGGCACCTCACGGCCAGCTCGATCGTGTTCGACGCCCGCCGCGAGCACGTCCTGCTCACCCTGCACTCCAAGATCAAATGCTGGCTTCAGCTCGGCGGGCACTGCGAGCCGGGTGACGCGACCCTGGCCCTGGCGGCGCTCCGGGAGGCCACGGAGGAATCGGGCATCTCCCGGCTGGAACTGCACGAAGTGCCCGTCCAGATCGACCGGCACGCGGTGAAATGCCATCCCGAGGGGTCGTTCCATCTCGACGTCCAGTATCTGGTCACCGCCCCCGAGGACGCGCAGATCGCGATCTCGGACGAGTCGGACGATCTGCGCTGGTTCCCGGTGGACGCGCTGCCCGCCGACACCGACGACGTCGTCCGATCGCTGGTCGCGCGGGCGCTCGCTAGCTGAGCAGGGCGCGGGTGTTGTCCCAGCCTTCGAGGCCGGGATCGAGCAGGGCGACGTCCTCGGGGGCGCGCAGCCGGTGCCAGCCGGGGCTCTTGAAGATCGGCCCGGCCTGGCGGAGGGTTTCGAGCGGGGTGTCGAAGGTGACGTCGGCCGGAAGCCAGCCGGGGACGGGCAGTTTGACGGCCAGGGCGGCGAGCCCGTGCTGGGCGGGGGCCGCGGCGACGTCGCGGCTGCCGAGGGCACGGAACAGCTTGCCGAGGATCAGGCCGGGCAGATCGGGGACGTCCGGGGCGACGAGCACCGCTTCGGTCGCGCCCAGTTTCTCCAGCCCGAGCAGGGCCTCGTGCAGGGAGTCGGCCGCCAGGACCGGGGTGCCGGGCCAGATCACCTGTTCGGCCAGCGGGAGCAGCGGGGCGGGGGCGGCGACGGCCGGGCGGACGTACTCCAGCGCGGCGATCACCTCGTAGACGTCCTCGAGCAGGGCCAGCCGGTAGGCGTCGGGGTCGATGCCGGGCGGCGGCGCCCCGTCCTGAGCGGCGAGGACGGCGGCGAATCTCACCCGGCGGCCTCGTAGTCGGCCGCCAGATCCTCCGCCGCTTCGAGATGGGCCGCGGCGGCGACGCCCTCCAGGTAGCCGCGGGCCCGCTCCGTCTTCGGATAGGCCCCGACGATCTCCCAGAACGCCGCGTTGTGCCCCGGTTCGAGCAGATGCGCCAGCTCGTGGACCAGCACATAGTCGACGACCCACGACGGCATCCCGCGCAGCATCGTGGAGATCCTTATGGTGCGGTCCTCCGGGGTGCAGGAGCCCCAGCGGCTGCGCTGGTTGTCGACCCAGCGGACGCTCTGCGGGCGGGCCCGGCCGCCGAGATAGCGGCGGGATAGATCTTGGGCCCGGGCGAGGAGTTCCTCGTCGGCCTCGGGGGCGCGGCGGCGGCGTTCGCGGCCCTCCAGCCGTTCCAGAATCCTGGCGATCTCGTACTCCTCCTCGGCCTTGGACAGGCTGGAGGGCAGCAGGACGACGGTCTTGTCGCCGTCCCGGTACGCGGAAACGGTTCTCCGGCGTCGGGGGCTGCGGCGAACCTCGACGTTGGGGGGCACGCGCCCAACCTAGCCGAAACTTTGCGCTTTCCACAGGGGTCGCTGAACGTTTTCGCAGGTCAAGTCAGACTAAATGCCCATATCCCCAGCGGTTGTCCACAGGCTGCGAGGGCCCGGTGGGCGGAGTGAGATGGGCCACTTCGTCGGTATACACGCAGCTCATCACGGTCGTCGGTAAACAATCACTTACATTAATCATGGGTGGTTGTGGCGAGAACGACCCGATATCACGGACAATGACCCTCGTGAGCGATCTTCCACTCCGCGCGGTGACGCGCACCGCCAAGCTGGCCACCCTCCCCCTGGGCTTCGCCGGGCGCACCGTCCTCGGAGTCGGCAAGAAGATCGGCGGCAAGTCCGCCGAGAAGGTCGCGCTGGAGATCCAGGCGCGCACCGCCGAGCAGCTCTTCAAGGTGCTCGGCGAGCTCAAGGGCGGGGCGATGAAGCTCGGCCAGGTACTGTCGATCTTCGAGGCGGCGCTGCCGCCCGAGATCGCGGGACCGTACCGGGCCACCCTGACCAAGCTCCAGGAGGCCGCGCCGCCGATGCCGGTCGCGACCGTCCACAAGGTGCTGGCCGAGAACCTCGGCCCGGACTGGCGGGAGCTGTTCACGTCGTTCGACGACAAGCCGGCGGCCGCCGCGTCGATCGGGCAGGTGCACAAGGCCGTCTGGAGCGACGGCCGGGAGGTGGCCGTCAAGGTCCAGTACCCGGGCGCCGGCAAGGCGATCATCAGTGACTTCAACCAGATGGCGCGGGTCGGGAAGATGTTCGGGGTGCTGTTCCCCGGCGCCGACATCAAGAACATCCTCGAAGAGCTCAAGACCCGCGTGCAGGAGGAGCTCGACTACACGATCGAGGCCGCCTCGCAGTCGGTGTTCGCCGCCGAGTTCGCCGGCGACCCCGACTATCTGGTGCCCGCCGTGGTCGCCCAGTCGGGGAACGTCCTGGTCACCGAGTGGATCTACGGAACGCCGCTGTCGAAGATCATCACTTCGGGGACGCAGGAGCAGAGGGACCGGGCCGGGATCCTCTACTCGCGTTTCCTGTTCTCCGCGCCGGGCCGGTGCGGGCTGCTCCACGCCGACCCGCACCCCGGCAACTTCCGGCTGATGGACGACGGCAGGCTCGGCGTCATCGACTTCGGGGCCGTCGACCGGATGGAAGGCGACTCGCACAAGGCGCTCGGCCGGCTGATGCGGATCGGGACCCTCGGCGACCCCGACCAGATCCTGCAGGCGTGCAGGGAGCAGGGGTTCATCCGGGAAGGGGTGGAGGTCGACGCCGCGGATCTGGCGGCGTTCCTGGAGCCGCTGGCCGTCCCGCTGATCTCCGAGACGTTCAAGTTCAGCCGGGAATGGCTGCGCGACCAGGCCGTCCGGGTGACGGATCTGCGGCCGAACAACGTGGTCCGCTTCCTCGACCTGCCCAATGACTATGTCCTCGTGCACCGGACGGTCGCTCTCGGCACGGGTGTCCTGTGCCAACTCGAAGCCGAAGGCCCCTATCGGGCGGGCGCGATCCAATGGGTGCCTGGATTCGCGCCGGACGCCATCGAAGGGCCGTCCGAGAGCGCTTAACGCGAATTCTCGGTGAACGTCGAATAGCGGGGTCCCCCAGTGGGAGGGGACCCCGCTTTTCTTTGTCCTGCCGGGAGGCCGCTGTTCCTTCGGAAACCATCCCTAGAAGCCGAAGGGGGCCGTCTTACTTACCGGCCGGACAGGAAGCGGCGCGTTCGGCGAAGGGTGATCCCCATCTCCTGGCGCGTCGCGCGGCTGGTGTCCGCGACGACCTTCGCGAGGGTTTCGCGTCGGCTGCGGCGGATCTCGGCCGCCCAGGCGAGAGACTCGATCTCCGCCTCGAGGGCCGATATTCGTTCACGGCTGATTTCTACACTGAGCAAACTCATGGTCTTTTCCTTCGGGGGGACGGGCGACGGCAAGGCGGCCGTCGCCCGCACTGCTTCGGTCTGGTTCACGGAATTCATGGCTACGCGGCCACTTCGGTGCCGGTCGGAGCCGGGTTCTTGCGGGGACGGCCACGCGGGCGCTTCCGCGCGACGATCTCGCCGCGGACGAACAGCTCGCCGCCCCAGACACCCCACGGCTCGCTCCGCTCGATCGCGCCGGCGAGGCAGCTCTTGCGGACCGGGCAGTCCACGCAGAGCGACTTGGCCAGCTCGACGTCCGCGGGGGACTCGGCGAAGAACAGCTCGGGGTCGGTACGGCAGGGCAGGTCGTCGAAGCTCAGCGTGGTCGGCTCGAGCCCCTGGATGAGGTTCACCCTCGGTCCTCTCGTTGGATCTCAACGTCGGTCTGTTGCGGGGGTTGTTCCTGGCCTGAAAAACAAGAAGGCCGCGGATCCGGTATCTGGATCCGCGGCCTGGGGGCTCTTCCCGGCTGTTAAGCCGGTGGCCTCCAGGGGTACGGAGCCAGCATTTCCGTGTGGCGCTTCTGGGCCTGGACGGTCGTCGGGACGGGCAGCTGCTGCAGCGGACGGACAGCGGCGGAGCCGCCGATGATCATTCCGTTGAAGCCACTCCACCCCTGTGCGCCGGCCATGGACGGCGCGAGGATCACGCCATTCACACGCCGACGAGCAGCGAAGCCGCCGAGGGAGAGATCGAAGGCAGGCAGATAGCCGTTCGAGCCCATGGCAAAGGCGGCGCAGCGGTTCACATTCGCTTTGATCATGGATTCCACGGGGCCACCTCCTTCTCGGGTTCGCGGCTCGTGCCCTCCGGACACGTGCCTGTTGTTCAGTGCTGCGAAGAGCCTACGAGGCGGCTCGAACGCAATCAAGTTATTTTTGACCTGCGATTTTGTGGCGGATCCCACGGGCTTCCGAGAGAACCGCGAAAGGACCATCATGGGGGCATGATGGTCCGGGTCGTCTTTGCCCCCCATGTTCCCGGTGATGTGCGGTTGATCCTCGCGTCGCGGCCGGAACGGTTGCGCTCCTGGCTCTCCGCGCCGCCCGCCGCGGTCCCCCGCCGGCCCCGTTTCTCCGACTTGCGTCCGCTGCTCAAACTGCTGGGTGTCGCGGTCGCCGGGGTGATCGGCTCGGTCTTTCTCTCGCTCGCGTCCGAGGCCCTGGCGGCCGTGCTGCTCCTGGTGTCGGGGCTGGGCATGCTGGCCACGCTGCTCGCGCTGGTGATCGTCCCGGCGAGCCAGGCCGTGGCGGAGTTGGGTGAGGAGGCGCGGTCGCGGCGGCGGCTCGTCGAGATGTACCGGACCTACCACGGGCAGTACCGGCGGCCCGAGGACTTCATCGCGGGGGCGCCGTCGGAGCTGATGTTCCGGGCGCAGGAGGCCGTCACGGCGATCGAGCGGTCGCGGGTGAACCAGGCGGGGCTGCTGGACTCGGTGGGCAACGCGGTGGTCCTGCCCGCGCAGCTCTGGGAGATCGCGCAGACGCTCAGCGAGGTGTCGCACATCTTCCGGGAGCTCGCCGAGACCACGCGCGGCATCCCCGACGAGCTCCGCGAGGAGATCATCGCGCCGCAGCGGGCGGCGCTGGAGGCCACCTGCACGTCGGTGCTGAGCCGGGTCGAGGCGCTGGAGCTCTACGCGCGGAACGTCCGGGCTGCCGACGCGGTGTACGTCGCCCAGGCGCAGGCCGGGCAGCTCGCCGCGCAGGAAGCGCGCTCGCGCGACCTGCTGGCGGGGACCGTCCGGGACGAGCTGGCACGCGCCGACATCGCGCACCTCGCCCAGCCCGCCACCGCACTCAACACGGCCCTGCGCACCAGTCTGGACGCCGCCCTGGAAGCCGCCCGCGCCCTCAGCCACTGATCTCGCACCCGGGCATACAGAAAGTCATGATCGTCTATAAACTGCCCCCTGCACCGAGACGACCGAACGGATGAGGGCGCGATGGAACCGCTGCGGCAAGGCGACCCCGAAACGGTCGGCGACTACAAGATCACGGGACGGCTCGGGGCCGGCGGCATGGGCCAGGTGTACCTGGGGACGTCACCGGGCGGGCGGCTCGTGGCCGTCAAGACGATCCGGCTCGAGCACGCCGCGGACCCCCACTTCCGGCAGCGTTTCGCCGCCGAGATCGCCGCGGCCCGGCGCGTCAACGGCTTCTACACCGCGCCCGTCCTGGACGCCGACCCCGACGCGTCGCCGCCGTGGATGGTCACCGCCTACGTCGACGGGCTCGCGCTCGCCGACCTGCTCAGGGCCGGGGGGCCGATGGGGCCCGGCGACG